>NZ_PJAT01000101.1 GCF_002836715.1 Psychrobacter sp. 4Dc | reverse complement strand
GGTTCAAGACTTAACTCATATAAATATGATTATTAAGACGATTTTGACCACATTAAGATAATTGTTAAAAGGTTGCACATACTAATGTGCAGATATTATAAGAAAATCGCGGCCAATAACAAGTCTTTTAACAAGTTATTGGCGTATTCTTCGGTGACAATACACAGACATACTCTATATTGTCACTTTCAGTAAGTTTTATTTACTCGTCATCATCTTTAGAGTTGAACTTAGAGATGATTTCAGCAGCAACTGATTTTGGAATTTCAGCGTACTTTTGGAATTCCATTGAGTAAGTTGCACGGCCTTGTGACATAGAGCGCATTTGAGTGGCATAACCAAACATTTCCGCTAATGGTACTTCAGCACGAATCTGTTTAGTACCGCCAGGTAGATCTTCCATACCCTGTACCAAACCACGACGACGGTTAAGATCGCCCATAATGTCGCCCATGTAGTCTTCAGGTGTTTCAACTTCTACTTTCATTACTGGCTCAAGTAGCGCTGGATCAGCTGCTAAGAAACCTTTTCTGAAGGCCATAGAACCAGCCATCTTAAATGACAATTCATCAGAGTCAACGTCATGATAAGAACCATCATACAAGGTCGCTTTTACGCCAACTACTGGGTAGCCTGCAAGTACGCCGTTTTTCATGCGCTCTTGGATACCTTTATCAACAGCACCGTGGAATTCTTTTGGTACAGTACCACCAACAACTTCTTCAGCGAATTCATATTCAGTGTCGCCAGCTGGATCAAGTGGCTCAAGACGTAACCATACGTGACCAAACTTACCACGACCACCTGTTTGACGTACGAATTTGCCTTCTTGTTCAACAGTGTTACGAATCGTCTCACGATAAGCAACCTGAGGTGCACCGATGTTTGCTTCAACGTTGAATTCACGCTTCATACGGTCAACAAGAATCTCTAGATGTAGCTCACCCATACCACTGATGATTGTCTGACCAGATTCTTCGTCAGTGTGTACACGGAACGATGGATCTTCTTTTGCCAAACGGCCAAGAGCGATTGACATTTTTTCTTGGTCAGCTTTGGTCTTTGGCTCAACAGCTAGAGAGATAACTGGATCTGGGAATTCCATACGCTCAAGAGTGATCACGTTGTCTTCATCACATAGCGTATCACCAGTAGTCACATCTTTCATGCCGACTAGAGCTGCGATATCACCAGTACGAATCTCTGCAAGCTCTTCTTGAGAGTTTGCCATCATCTGTACGATACGACCAACACGCTCACGCTTCATCTTAACTGGATTATAAACACTGCTACCCTGCTTCATTACACCAGAATAAACACGTACGAAGGTTAAGTTACCAACGAATTTGTCATTCATGATTTTGAACGCTAGTGCTGAGAAAGGTGCTTCATCTGATGCTTCACGGCTGCCTTCGCTTTCGTCTTTGTCATCAAGAATACCTTTAATAGCAGGTACGTCAATTGGTGCAGGTAGATACTGAATAACGGCATCTAGCATCTTCTGTACACCTTTGTTCTTAAAGGCAGTACCACAAAGAAGCGGGATGATTTCGTTATCGATAGTTAACTGACGAATAGCACCGTGAATTTGTTCTACAGTCAATTCACCGTTTTCTAGGTATTCGTTCATCAACTCTTCGTTTGCTTCAGCAGCGTTTTCTACAAGATGCTCGCGGTATTCTGCTGCTTTTTCTTGTAGTTCAGTTGGGATTTCGCGCTCATCATACTGCATACCTTGAGACGCTTCGTCCCAATAGATAGCTTTCATGGTCACTAGATCAACAACGCCTTCGAAGTCATCTTCTTTACCGATTGGAATAACCAATGGTACAGGGTTACCGCCTAAGCGAGTTTTGATCTGTTCGATAACACGATAGAAATCAGCACCAACACGATCCATTTTGTTTACAAATGCAAGACGTGGTACTTTATATTTGTTCGCCTGACGCCATACGGTCTCAGACTGTGGCTGAACGCCGCCTACTGCACAGTAAACCATGCAAGCGCCATCAAGTACACGCATAGAACGTTCAACTTCGATCGTGAAGTCAACGTGACCTGGGGTATCGATGATGTTGATACGGTGTTCGTCAAACTGTTTAGCCATACCTGACCAAAAACAAGTTGTTGCCGCTGAGGTAATAGTAATACCACGCTCTTGTTCTTGCTCCATCCAGTCCATAGTGGCTGCGCCATCATGTACTTCGCCAATTTTGTGGCTAACACCGGTATAGAATAAAACACGCTCTGTAGTGGTTGTCTTACCAGCATCGATGTGCGCTGAGATACCAATATTGCGATAGCGTTTTAGGGGAGTTTTACGAGCCATAGTGTTTTCCTAGGAAAAGTCGTGTATATAATAATGTATTGTGTCTCTACCTCATACTCTATGACAAAGCGTTCAGCTTCGTAATATTACTTACTGATTATTGAGCCTAATACGGACAAAAAAAGAGCAAATACTAAGAATAGTGCGGCATCAAATTTGGGATGCTCTCCAGCAAAAACTGTATTTGTTAAGAGAGACATCTGGATAGATGTCCGCCACCTCAGTCATCAATAAATAACATTTATATATGACCGAATGATGATGGCGGCAATCAATAGAATAAACAACAATGTAAGATTAAATGGCATGAGCCTCTAATCTCAAGCTACTATTAAAAAGTAGCTTAGAAACGGTAATGAGAGAATGCTTTGTTAGCATCTGCCATGCGGTGAACTTCGTCACGCTTTTTCATAGCAGCGCCTTTGCCATCAGCAGCATCATTCAATTCGCCAGCTAAACGCAAAGCCATTGATTTTTCAGAACGCTTAGCAGCAGCTTCAGCTAACCAACGCATAGCCAATGCAGTACGACGGGAGGGGCGTACTTCCATTGGTACTTGATAGGTTGCACCGCCAACGCGGCGAGCTTTTACTTCTACCATTGGGCGTACATTTTCTAGCACTTCTTCGAAGAAAGATACTGGATCTTCAACTTTACGCTTCTCACTTACTGTCTCAAGTGCACCGTAAACGATACGCTCAGCAGTAGATTTTTTACCATCACTCATTACATGGTTGATGAATTTTGCAACAGTTTGGCTACCAAACTTAGGATCCGGTAGGATCTCACGGGCAGCAACGACGCGACGTCTTGGCATAATAAATTTCCTTATCTTCAGGAGTGTCTAACATTCACAACATCGACTACTTATCATTAGGATATAGCAGTGAGTTATCAGTTAGCCTTACTGCATGGTGGTATGTTTTAAGAGCAAATCCCAGATATATATTTATATAAAAGCGATACTACTGACACCAAACCCATGCACAGTTATTGGGTAATGCAAAAAGCTTATCTAATAACGTTTAGTTATTAAACTTTAGGCTTCTTAGCACCGTACTTAGAGCGACCTTGCTTACGGTCTTTAACGCCTGCGCAATCTAATGCACCGCGAACAGTGTGATAACGTACACCTGGTAGATCTTTTACACGACCACCACGGATTAGAACAACACTGTGCTCTTGTAGGTTATGACCTTCGCCACCGATGTAGCTTGATACTTCATAGCCTGAAGTCAAACGTACACGACATACTTTACGCATGGCAGAGTTAGGTTTTTTTGGCGTGGTAGTATATACACGAGTACATACACCGCGACGCTGTGGGCACGCTTCCAACGCAGGAACTTTTGACTTTTCCTTGATGGTTTTGCGACCTTTACGAATCAATTGGTTAGTTGTTGCCATAAGGCATCCTTCTCCCGTTTGGTATAAAACAAAAAAATGGGCCAATGCACCATCTATCTGACAATAATTGCAGATTTCGGGGCACCCATTTTTAGGACAGTGTATTATAAAGAGTTGTTGCTGCTATTTCAACCACTTATGAATGGTTTCGCTTTACAACATTTGACAGATATGCATTCAGCCTCTCATTGTATCACTTTATAGATTTTTCGCCGAAAAATAGCGTAATAAATAAAGCAAACAAAGCGAGCTCAAGCATCATTAAGAAAAGATGTTTAACATTGAAATGGTACTTGATAGTAACTAAGTGGTGGTATTTATCCTAATTTTCAAGTCGTATTGCTCAATCAAACCAAGATAAATACCGTGGTGCTTATAAATATCTAACCCAACTAGCAAATAATATGTTTATTACTTGGCTTTTTTATCAGACGTTTGCTTGTCTGAGTCTTTTTTACTGCTAGTTTCTTCTTCTGAATCATTGCTTTTTTCTTTGTGCTCTGTGTCTTTTTTCGCCTCATTAGTATCAGCCTTTTCTACTTTAGCCTCACTGCTGCTGTCATCAGTAATAGCACGATTAGCCAATTTTGCTTCTGGTGCAAAGGTCGCTTGAGCAACGCCAATAACTTCGTCGATCAATTGGCTGTTATAGTGCATGCCGATCGCTACTGCGGTGACAGGAATAAAACGACGAACCCATGATAAATTAATCTGATCTAAATCAATACCTACTTGACTGGCGACTTTGTCTATTTGCTCAGCATAGAAATTTACATTTTTATTTTTCAGACCGAGATTTTTAAGTTCACTATGTAATCCGTTGCTCTGAGCATTATCAAGCAAACCTTTACCAATACCTAGACCAGCTAATAGCGCTTGTTTTTCTTGCATTTTGCTCAAATCAGCGTTTGATAGTAGTTCGTACGCCATCTTGACGCCTTGCTTACCTGTCAGCGGCTTATTATATACAGCAGCAATCTGATAAACCGTACGTAATGAAACCAATAATAGCCACAATGTATCAGCTAGCAAACCTGGTAGACCTGCCAAACCTGTCAAACCACCCATCATTGCAAGCGCGCGGTTTTGATTAGCGATATCAGTAGCTAGCGCATAACGCTCTTCGTCATCTAAAGTAGCAATATTGGCAAAACGATGCTCATTAGGTAAGTCGAGTTGGCTCCAGTTGGCAGCGAGGTTGGCTACTTGGGCAAATGCGCCGTCAACTGTCGATTGGAAAAAGCTATTCGGCACGACTTTCTTGGCGTATTTACCATAAGTAGCAAAGCGTGGTCCTAATAGTTGCTGCGTCGCCTTCAACGTTTGCTCACGAAACAAGTCTTGTTGGTAGTCTTCATCTCCTAGGTCGACGGCTTTATATTGACGCGGTTTGCCTGTTTTAGCATTTACGCTGTCAATCATAGCCCCTACGCGCTCTAGGTTGTTTCGAGTAAAAGATCCAATAGTATTGATGCTTTTAGAAAGAGTACTACGCTTTGCCATCGTGATGTCCTTAATATGATGAGTTGGTTTTTAATATAGTTGTATTTTAATATGATAGTTAATTATTAATAATAATGAATCTATTATTTTAGCCAGTTATCGTAACTGGTGTCAGTGCGAACAATGTTATTAGAATCACAAATTTTGTATCTAAAGTATAATTCCGTCCATAGTCAGTAGCTAGTCTTAGCTTCTCATCTCTTTACTCAAAACTCAGTCATAAGTGTTATTTTGTCGTTATTTTACACTTGTCCAAAGATTTCCAGTGCTTGATACGTTATCATGTGCCATAACTGAGAGCATAATTGTACACTGAATTTATATTGCCTCTGATAGACCGTTAACAGAATTTCGTTACCTAAATTCATGCTATCGTTATCTACATAGACTATTTTTTCATTATAATGCTCGAATTAACTCATAGTTAAACATCATATATAGATTTACCACGATTATTGCAACCAACTGCTAGCAAGTCGTTACTTATAAGGAATAGCATATGCGCCGCGTCGTTATTACTGGAGCAGGGATTGTCTCTTGTATTGGACATGATTTAGATACTGTCACCACTGCCCTCAAAGAAGGTCAGTCTGGCATTACATTTAATGATTCTTATGCTGAGCACGAGTTTAAATCACACGTGAGCGGTAGTATCAATCAATCAGAACTGGATACCAGTGGTATCGATCGTAAGCTGAAACGGTTCTTTAGTGACGCTAGTCTCTATGCTTATGTTAGTGCGCTAAATGCGATTGAGCACTCAGGACTATCGCTTGATACTATCAATAACAACCCACGAGTGGGTGTGGTGGCAAGTTCGGGCGGCGCATCAACAGAAAATATCGTCAATGCTATCGATGCTATGCGCGAAAAAGGTCTACGCGGTGTCGGCGCAATGGCAGTACCAAAGACAATGGGCAGCTCAGTATCAGCTGCTTTAGCAACTGGCCTCAAAATCCAAGGCGTCTCCTACTCTCTCGCCTCTGCTTGTGCGACTTCGACACACTGTATCGGTCATGCTGCTGAGCTTATCCAATTGGGTAAAGCCGATGTGATATTGGCTGGTGGTAGTGAAGCTGAGCATTGGACGCAGTCTTGTATGTTTGATGCTATGGGCGCAGTTAGTACTCAGTATAACGACACACCAAAACTTGCCTCAAGAGCCTATGACAAAGACCGTGACGGTTTTGTGATTGCTGCTGGTGGCGCGATGGTGGTTGTAGAGAGTCTGGAACATGCTCAAGCACGCGGCGCTAATATTTTGGCTGAAATCGTTGGCTATGGTGCCAGCTCTGATGGTGCAGAAATGGTTGCGCCAAGCGGTGAAGGTGCTGTTCGCTGTATGCAACAAGCCTTAACTGAAGCGGGTCTAGAAAGTGTCGATTACATCAATAGTCATGGTACTAGTACACCACTGGGCGATATTACTGAGCTTAAAGCGATTGCTAAAGTATTTGATAATGACGTCAGTAAAGTACCTGCTATCAGCTCAACCAAATCAATGACAGGCCATAGCTTGGGTGCTGTTGGTGCACAAGAGCTGATTTACTGTCTGCTAATGCTACAGGACGGCTTTATCGCTCCGAGTATCAATGTTGATAACTTAGATCCTGCTGCTGAAGGTTTCGATATCGTCACCGAAATGCGTGAAGCAAATCTTGAAACCTTGATGAGTAATAGCTTTGGCTTTGGTGGTACTAACGCTACGCTAATTATCAAAAAGTTTGACGCTTAACCCATGCTTGTATCAAATCACAATACAACTGAGCAGACAGATTCTGCGCCATCGCCAGCTAGCAAACCTAGCTGGCGTTTTGGTGATTTGTCTGCTGCAGAGCTGATGCCGCAGCTACAGCGTCACTTGCTCGCTCAAGATATTAAAGCAAACTGGCAACTTGTTTGGCTTAATAACGATGGTCGACCAGTAATCGGCTTACTCCCAAAAGTCAGCTGGTCTGTATACCCCAATAATGAGCAGTCTTCTAGTGATTTACCCAATATTTATAAGGTGATTAAGAGTTGTCGCAATACTGACTTGAGTCGCGATACTAATGTAAATAGCGCTGATAATAGTTATGCTGGCACGACAGCTTATATGAGTTATCTAGAGTGGCAAGAAGAGCTAATCGCTTATAGCAATACTCAAAAAGCCAATCACGACACGTCATATATCAATAGCGAAGAAAGCTCGAAACCTAGTTATCATCATGGGCTAATCGGTTTTATTGGTTATGATATTGCAGCTCATGAGCTAAGTCCTGCCGATAGGATTGAATTGGCAATGCAGCCGTGTGCCTCGTTGGGACATTATGATATTTATCTAACACCTACGGCACATACTGATACAGGTTGGGCGTTAAAGACTCATCTAACTAACGATGACACTTCTGAGAGTATTGGTCATAAGACAAACGATAATTTTATAACGACTCTTACCTCTTACCTAGACGAACTGGATCGAAAACTGTCTGATAAATATCTCAATAAACCACAGTTTAAAGATGCATCAAGCATCACTCCCCTAGTTTTAAGTCCGCGATGGAGTAAGCTTGATTATCAACAAGCATTTAATCGCACACAAGACTATCTACAGCAAGGCGACTGCTATCAAATAAACCTGACACAGAAATGGTCTGGCAGTTTAGCGTGTAAAAATAACGATGTTCAATCAGCCTTTTCGCTTATTGACTATTTGCCTGCGCTATATCGCAATACAAAAGCGCCTTTTGCAGGATATGTGAGCGTTAAGGGCAATGATGGTGATTATCTAAATAGAAGCAACAGCTTTAACGCAGACAGCAATCATTTTGAATTGCTAAGCTGCTCACCTGAGTTGTTTTTTACATTCACTAGAGAAGACGATACTGGCAAACACTCTATTCGCACTAAGCCTATTAAGGGGACCATGCCGCGAGGTACGACTAACGAGCAAGATGATCTGTATAAGCAGCAACTGGTCAATAGCGAAAAAGACCGTGCTGAAAATGTCATGATTGTGGATTTATTGCGTAATGATTTAGGTAAATACGCCAAAATTGGTAGTGTGAAAGTACCACAGTTATTTGCAATTGAGAGCTTTAGCAATGTGCATCATATGGTCAGTACTATCACCGCTGAGCTAAAAGCTGATACTCATCCGTTAGCGGTATTATTTGGTAGTCTACCTGCAGGCTCTATCACTGGCACACCAAAAAAACGCGCTGTCGAGATCATCGCTGAACTGGAATCTACGCCACGCGGTGCTTATTGTGGCACTATGGGTTATATGAACTTTGATGGTAGTGGTCAATGGAACGTGCTCATTCGTACATTGCAAGCCAACGCTTTGTTGAATGATGACTGTAATAAAGAAAGACACGTTAACCTGTGGGCAGGTGGCGGTATTACGGTCGCGTCTGATTGTGATGCTGAATACCAAGAATGCTTAGATAAAGTAGGTAATTTATTATCAGTGCTGGCTCAAAAAACCTAAGATAGCGAACTCAAACATTATTACTAATTTGAAATTAAAAAGCCTGCCAACGTTACGTTAGCAGGCTTTATTTTTAAGACTTATCGATAGTGCTTTACGTGATGAGTAAAGAGACTTACCTATTCACATTCTACATTAAGCTATCAATCTAATATTATTCAGCAGCAACGCTAGCATCAACTTGCAAGGCTTTGAGAGCATCAGTCAAACGGTTGTTCTGCTCTGCCGTACCGATAGTAATACGCAAGTACTCTGCAATACGCGGCTTATCAAAATGGCGAACGATAATGCCTTGCTCGCGTAACACACTCGCGACAGCACTTGCATCGCCATCTTTTGGACGAGCAAATACGAAGTTGGCATGCGACGGTAGGACCTTATAGCCCAATGTAGTCAACTCTGCTGTCAGCGACATACGTAAATCAATGACTTGCTGACGGGTCTGCTCAAAGTAATCAGTGTCTAACACACTCGCAGTCGCCCCAGCTTGAGCCAACTTATCCAATGGATAGCTGTTAAAGCTATTTTTCATACGTGTTAGTGCTTCAATCAACGATGCATTACCAAAAGCCATACCAACGCGCAATCCAGCAAGCGAGCGTGATTTTGAAAAGGTTTGGGTCACGATGACGTTATCACATTCATTGATTAGGCTAACTGCTGAGACTGGAGCATCTGCATTGCTCTCGTCTATCTGAGCAAAATCGATATACGCTTCATCAATAACAATGACCGCATTAGAATGCTCACTTGCAAGTTTACGAATATCAGCAAGCGACAGCAGTAAGCCCGTTGGTGCATTAGGGTTGGCAATGATGATACCGCTACAAGGCTGACGATAAGCATCAGGGTCAATGCTAAAGTCTTCCTCTAGAGGAATCTGTACAAGCTCTACACCGAACGTCTGCGCATATACAGGATAGAAGCTATAACCAATATCAGGTGATAGTAGCGGACGCTCTTTTAAAAAGAAGCTAGCAAAGACTAAAGCCAAGACTTCATCTGAACCATTACCAACGAATACTTGATTGATATCAAGGTTGTATGACTGTGCTAATGCAGCACGTAGGTCATTAGATTCAGGAGCAGGATACAAACGTAACTCACCAGCTTGATGTTCCAAAACCTTAGCAATAGCCTCCCCTACTTTTGGCGAGGGTGGAAATGGGTTTTCATTGGTATTTAGTTTGCATAGATTGTCGTGTTGCGGCTGCTCACCTGGAACATAAGGTGACAAGTTGCGCGCTTTAGACGACCATAGTCTGGTGTCTATCTTTGACTCACTCATAAATTATCCTACTATTAGCCACAAAGACTATTAAAAATAAATATCAAAAGTAAAAGCTAAAAATTCAAAATCAATTACTGATAACGATAACGAGCTGAACGCGCATGGGCTTCTAAGTCCTCACGCTGCGCTAAAATATCAGCTGTCTCAGCCAAAGGTTTACTGCCGGATTCACTGCAATAAATGATGGATGATTTCTTTTGAAAATCGTAAACACCTAACGGCGAAGAAAAGCGCGCCGTGCCTGATGTTGGCAGTACATGATTTGGCCCTGCACAGTAATCCCCAATAGCTTCGGGCGTATGACGACCCATAAAAATAGCGCCGGCATGACGAATATCATTCAATAGTGCGTCAGGATTATCAACAGATAACTCTAAATGCTCAGGAGCAATACGATTGATAAGCGCCATACCTTCGCTACGATCTTTTACCAAAATCAGTGCACCGCGGTTCTGCAATGAGTCACGCGCGATATCTGCTTTTGGCAGTTCAGCCAGCGCTTTTTCTATCTCAAGTGCTACTTCGTTGAGCTGCTCTTCGCTAGTCGTCACAAAGATAGCTTGTGCAATACGGTCATGCTCAGCTTGTGACAATAGATCCATCGCTAGCCAGTTCGCTCTATCTTGTGCTTCGCCTTCTGCATATACCAATACTTCTGAAGGTCCAGCAATCATATCAATACCAACTTGACCAAATACCGCGCGTTTGGCTGCGGCGACATATTTGTTGCCTGGTCCTGTAATTTTGTCCACGGCTGGGATGGTTTCAGTGCCGTAAGCTAAAGCAGCTACAGCTTGAGCGCCACCAATAGTAAAGACGCGATCGACTTGGGCCAAATGAGCCGCTGCCAATACTAAAGGATTGAGCACGCCTTTAGGCGCTGGTACGACCATGATAACTTCAGTGACGCCAGCCACCTTAGCAGGAATGGCGTTCATCAATACTGAAGAAGGATAAGAAGCCAAACCGCCTGGCACATAAATTCCAACGCGATCAAGTGGCGTGACTTTTTGACCCAATCGGTTGCCTAACTCGTCCTCATACTGCCATGTTTCTTGTACTTGGCGCTCATGGAATGTCTGTACCCGAGTCGCTGCTGTAGTCAGAGCTGTCTTTACTTTTTCATCAAGATTGGCAAACGCTTCAGCAAGCGCTTCTTTAGACAGCTCTAACTCTTGCATCGACGTTGCTGGATGCTGGTCAAACTGCTGAGTCAATGCCAACACGACGTTATCACCATCAGCACGTACTTGGGCAATGATATCATCGACGGTATGCAGTAGTTCAGCATCATTGACTGTTTCAAAGGCAAGCAACTGTGTCAATTGACTATCAAAATCGGCATTTTGGGTACTTAACTGGCGCATGACCTAATCCTATATCTGAGTATAAAGTAGTGCTAAAAATGAACGGTTTGGAACTAAGTAAAGTAGGTTTATCTTTCAAAGTATTGCGACTTATTCGATGTCTTCTTGTCTGAATTTTATAGTGATTTTATATTTTCACAAGCTAAGACAACAAAACCAGTTTAGCACGCTACGTCACTCATAGCCTGCTAAACTGGTTTAAAAATTTGTATAACCATGCTTTATATTACCAATGACTTGCACCGGATAATTAGCTATTGGCGATACTATTTTTAAAGCTATCTAAGATTGGTTCTAGTAGTGCAAATTTGCGCTTATAGCTGACTTGATTGACGATCAGACGTGATGAAACATCGCAAATGTGATCGCGTGCTTCAAGTCCATTGGCGCGCAATGTGTTACCTGTGTCGACCACATCGACAATCAGATCACCCAAGCCGACCAATGGCGCAAGCTCCATCGAACCGTAAAGCTTGATGACATCAACCTGCTGACCTTGGCTCGCAAAATAAGCACGAGCGACATTGACATATTTGGTCGCGATACGCAGACGACGATTTGGCAGTGGTGCATCTTTCACACCCGCAGTCATCAGTTTGCACTGAGCAATCTGCAAATCGAGCAATTCATAAACATGATTGGCACCATGCTCAAGCAGCACATCTTTACCCGCCACCCCAAAGTCAGCAGCGCCATGTTCGACATAGGTCGGCACGTCGCTGGCACGCAAAATCAATACACGCACATTTGGATTTGAGGTTGGAAAAATAAGTTTACGTGACGCTTCAGGATCTTCTAAAAGATCAACGCCAGCTGCACGTAGCAGTGGCATGGTCTCTTCTAGAATACGGCCTTTTGATAAAGCCAAGGTTAGACCTGAAAACTCATCGTTTACTTCGTTTAATAAACCGCTGGCTGGTAAAGATTTGCTTGTCTCAGTCATAATGACATCGTGTCCATGTGCAGTCCCCTATTGAAAGGGGAGTTTTTAATTTATAACGTAATATGGGTAACAGTCGATATCGAGTCAATCAATATTAAGCGTTGGTATTAATACGCTCGATGTTCACGCCTAAGCTACGCAGCTTGTCTTCAACATGCTCATAACCACGGTCGATGTGGTAGATACGGTCAATTAAGCTCTCACCTTCAGCAGTCGCCGCTGCCATTACCAATGACATAGACGCACGTAAATCAGTGGCCATCACTGGTGCTGCGGTAAAGTTTTCGACACCTCGTACTACCGCAGTGTGACCATCAACCTGAATAGACGCGCCCAAACGATTGAGCTCTGGTACATGCATATAGCGGTTTTCGAAGATATTTTCGATAAAAGTACTTGTACCGTCAGCTAAGCAAGCAATCGCCATTAGCTGAGCTTGCATATCCGTTGGGAAACCAGGATGTGGCTGAGTACGGATATCAACCGCCTTTGGGCGGCCTTTCATTTGTGCGCGAATCCAATCATCGCCGCTCGTAATAGTTGCACCCATGTCTTCGAACTTCTCTAACACTGGCGTCAATAATAGAGCAGATGTTTTTTTGGTCAATACGTCGCCACGTGTCATCAAGGCACCAGCAAGGTATGAACCCGTTTCGATACGGTCAGGAACCACTGAGTATTCACAGCCGTGTAGACGCTCTACCCCTTCGATGGTCATCGTTGATGTACCGATACCGCTTATTTTGGCACCCATTGCAACCAACATATTGGCCAAATCAACCACTTCTGGCTCTAACGCACAGTTGCCTAAGACAGTTGTACCTTTGGCCAATGCTGCTGCCATGATGACGTTTTCGGTACCGCCAACGGTAATCATATCAAATGAGAAATTACAGCCTAATAGCTTGCCACCTTTTGGTGCTTGGGCTTTTACATAGCCATTTTCCACACTGATTTCGGCACCCATCGCTTCAAACGCTTTTAGATGCTGATCAACAGGACGTGAACCAATCGCGCAGCCACCTGGCAATGAAACTTCAGCTTCGCCAAAACGTGCCAATAATGGCCCTAGTACCAAGATTGACGCGCGCATGGTTTTTACCAAATCATACGGAGCGTAAAAGTTATCGATACTCTTGGTATCGCAAGTGACCGTATCATCTTGCTTTTGGATTTTGATACCCATGCCACCGATCAATTCAATCAACGTTCGCACGTCTTGTAGTGACGGCACGTTATGCAGTGTCGTTGGAGTCTCAGCCAATATCATAGCTGCGAGTAACGGCAAAGCGGCATTTTTGGCGCCTGAGATGGTGACTTCCCCTGCGATACGACTACTACCAGTGATTAAAAATTGATCCATAAAGGTGACAACCTAGCGATGAGTATAGAAAATTATGAAAACCAGAACTACAACTCTCAACCATGCATATGGCCGATTCAGTAATATCTAGTCATATAGACAGCTATTTGATTAGCCTTTTGATTGAACGTCCCACTCAGCAGGCGTCAGCGCTTGGATATTGAGTGCGTGAATATCGCCACTCGCAATCTTGTCATTAACTAACGCATATACTGCTTGCTGACGTTGAACCGCGCGTTTGCCTTCAAAGCTGGCATCGACCACGCGTACGTCAAACTTATTACCTTGGTTGGCAGCTTGAATAAAAGCGTCTGGGAAGTGAGTCTGTAAAAATGCGATCAAATCGTCAGCGTTCATGCTCATAGAATGGTCTGCCTTAAAGTTTAGAATAGGGTATAGATTTAAAGTGATGACATTATAACAAGAGTTTGCATATCTTACAGTACTGTCTTACTCAAGTGTGTTTAAGCATTAAGACAGTGCTATCAATTAAACGGTCAAAAGTCGTCGATATGCATAGTGATAAGCTATTTGAGCGTTTTATCCAAGTAGGTCAATACTTGTGCACGCACATCATTGACCCAGCGTAGCGGCGGTGCCATCGCGCCAATACTGGTTGCATGACTGGCTCCTTCGATTTCGCCCGTTTCAACGGTTACGCCTGCTTTTTTAAACGCTTCTGTCATTTTGATTGTATTAGTCACATGTACAATTTTGTCTTTTTCTGCGGTTAATAATAAATACGGTGGCTGCGCACCTTTAATCTGGCGATCTGGCATCACCTCATCAGGTGTGGCATTGGGGTCAAACGCTGTTGCACTACTGAACTTGCGGAAGTCATAGCTATAAGGACCTGCAATCCCGATAACGGCCGCAATATCTGTCGGCTTGATGCCATAAGGTGCCAAAAAGTCTTCATTAGCAACGGCTGCAACGGCATTAAACGCGCCAGCAGAGTGCCCTATCACTGCTAGGCGTGACGGATCAGCGTGAAGGCTGGTCGCATTCTCCACACTCCAAGCAATCGCTTGAGCCGCATCTTCGACATAATCAGGATAGACGTGCTCAGGCGCTTTACGGTAATTGATCACTGCAGTGACATAACCTGCTTTGGCTAAGCTCTGACCGACAAAGGCATATTGTTCTTTATTACCACTCTCCCATGAGCCACCATGGACAAATACCACCATAGGGTAGCTAGTATCAATAGCACTCTGAGATTTCATTGCTTGTGCTAAAGGTTTTGGATAATAGATATCTAGGTCTTGAGAAGGCTGATCACCGTATAAGATATCCTTACTTACCCCAACGCCACCACTAGAAGTAATCCCATTGACAATAGCCAGTGGTGATAATGCCTGTGCATTCTGCGTGGCTAGCGCGATACTGCCCAATGCCAATATTGCCGCACCACCAAATCTCAATGTGCGTGTTTTCTTATGAGCAGGTTTATTGTGTATGCCTATATTACCAATAACGCTTGTTTCTTCATTTGGTTGTATATTTGCCTGTGAATCCTTCATGACCAGTATCCTATTATATTTATTTATCAATCAGTAGTAACAGGCTAACAGCGATAATGGTTCATCCATTAGCCAATGAGGTGTTTGATATTAGTACCGTTGGCTAATGCACTGACTCTGCTACCTTTTGCTATTGACATAATACTCACTGGCCGAAGATTTCTCGTGCCTTTACTGTTATTACTATTTAGGCTTATTGTGATTAACGTCATTTATCGCTTGGCGAACTAAGGTTTTCTATTGATTCTGATAAAGGTCAATATAAGGGCTTGATGACGGCTGCGTAGTAGTGGCCTCTTCTTCCGTTATGACAATAGGCGTTGCTGTGCTGATAGTAGTATCTTGGGCAGCTGGCGCTACTGCAGGGTTGGCCAAATTATTCTCATACATGATGTCATCATTATTTATTTTCACCCCTCTATCGTCGACGACAGTTGTCAGCAATACCAACTCGGTGACCCCAACAGTGCCATTGGCGATATCAATCAGATGACTCTGCTGAGTGGGTGTCATACGACCCATAATGTAGACCACACCATTATTGGTAACGGCTTTGATTTGTGACGCACTCACACCATCGCTAGCGGCTATTTTGGCCAGTAGCTTTGAAGTGATATAGCCATCATGAACCGTTGAGCTATACCCTTTTGACGCACTCACTTCCATCTCATTATAAACACGGCGTACATCCGGCATAGAGCTAACGACTTTTTCTACTTCTGCTTTGAGCGTTTCAGTTGGCACTTCACCTGTGAGCAGCACTTCGCTATTGAAGCTATCGATACCCATACGGCTGGTTTGCTGCAAGTCTTCTTTTAGCCCGTACACATTGATTTTGGCAGTATGTTCAATACTACGATCGAGCAGACGCTGCGGAATCGTGCGCTCAGTCATTGGCACACCATAAGTCCCTTCTGTACTGTTGGTCAGATAGTTGGTGGCACAACCTGTACTGACAACACAGGCAGCAATCATAATGCCAGTCGTAATACGGCGTGATGAACCAAAAATAGCAGTGCGCAAATGCATCCGTGTCATTATTTACCTCTTAGAACATGGTTGTGACAATTTTATAAACTGAACAAATCTTAATCTAGGTCATATCTTCATTTTAAAGAAAACACGCTCTAGTAGTGATGAGCTAAACATAACGGTAAGCTAATACTGTATCTAATTTATAGGAACTTGACTATAACCGCTACTTTACTTAATTTTGGCCATCAGCGGTTAGCTTTTTAGTAACGAACCTTACTTGTCAGATATGGTTAGATGCTTCATTTGGCAGCATCTATCTTACTTATTCTATTACCAAGCACTGGCTATAAAAGCATTTTGAATCCATTCTGGTTGATTGTCTAATGGCTCATTTCTTGAATTTGACTCATTCATCGTGTTGTAAGCAATGACATCAAACCGGCAATCATAATGAGCATACTCAGGATACTGCTGCAAAAAGGACTGCGCTGTCTTAATAACTTTATGCTGTTTGCTGGCTGTCACGCTGAGCGCCGCATCGCCATAATTCGAGGAATTGCGCTGGCGAACTTCGATAAATACCAATGTTGACCATGCTGAACCTGTCTCAATCATGACCAGATCCAGCTCACCTATCTTTGGCTGTTGCCAATTTTGTACGACCAACCTCAACCCTTGCGCTTGTAAATACTCACATGCCTGCTGCTCAAACCGACTACCTTGGCGTTGTTTTGGTGAGGTTAAGATTAAAGGCTTATGGTTCGGCATAAGGTGGATTGGTCTGATTAACATTTGAGAATTATCATAGCACAACATGCTAAACTAGCCACTTCTGCGCGCTCTACTCTCAAAATCTATCGACTTCTTCACTCATTATTTGACTGAAAAACCATAGATAACGACTGTACATACTAGCGCACTATTATTTTTTCACGTCTTTTTAATGACCCGAGGTTTTCATGTCTACCCCTACTGCGATGCCAGCTTGTCTCTATATCGTTGCCACGCCAATTGGCAATATGTCCGACATGACTTCGCACGCAATTGATGTCTTAAAGCAGGTCGCCATTATTGCCTGCGAAGACACCCGTACCTCAGGTAAACTACTGTCACATTTTGGTATCGATACCAAAGGCAGTAAGGCTGACGAGACAAAAGACTCAGAGACTCGTCCTGCCAAAAGCAGTATCGAAAATGATGACACAACCGCCAAGCAAAAAGGTCACAATAAGCTATGGGCCTATCATGAACACAATAGCGCCATTCAAACGCCCAAAATTATCGAAATGATTGAACAAGGTCATTCGGTTGCCTTGATTAGTGATGCGGGTACACCTCTGGTCAGCGATCCAGGTTATCAATTGGTACAAGCCGCGCATGAAGCTGGCGTGACTGTATCACCTATCGTTGGGGCTTCTGCTGCAATTGGCGCATTGTCAGTAGCAGGGCTACCATCTGATCGATTTAGCTTTATTGGGTTCTTGCCAGCCAAAACACATGGTCGTCAAAAACAGCTGAGCGATCTAATCGCACGTACCGAAACTTTAATCTTTTACGAAGCGCCGCATCGCATCGTATCTAGCCTAGAAGACATGGCAACGATATTTGGTGCAGACCGTGCAGTGACTTTTTGCCGTGAATTGACCAAGACGTTTGAAACGGTACATAAGAGTACCCTTGGTGAGTTGGTTGAGTTTGTCAAAGCAGATGACAATCAGCAACGCGGCGAGATAGTCGTGGTCGTCGCTGGTATCGGTGTGGCAAAAGATACTGACGACATCAGCACTCATGATAAATTGCTACAGCGTTTGCTAGAGGACTTATCAGTCAAAAAAGCAGCCGCACTGGCCTCTGATATCACTGGTGTGAAGAAAAATGCACTTTATCAGCGTCTACTAGAGTTGCAAGCTGACTAGTTTTTAATAATAAAAAGATAACCATTTACAGATGAATTGAGGAGAGATAAGCAATGTACGATGTAATGGCAATAGGTAATGCGTTGGTTGATCACGAGTATGTGCTGTCAGATGCGGCATTAGAAGAGACCGAGCTGACCAAAGGTAATATGACGCTGGCAGAGTTTGAGGAGCAGCAGCAACTGCTGGCTTATTTTAAGCTGGCTGAGATTGAGCCATCAAAACAAGCAGGCGGCGGATCGGCAGCCAATACTATGTTTACCTTTGCAAGCTTAGGCGGTAAGCCTTTTTATGCTTGCCGCGTCGGTGATGATGATCAAGGGGCATTTTACCTCAGAGATTTGCACGAAGCAGGTGTCGCAACCTCAGACAAATCTATCCATGCAGGCGGCGTGACTGGCTCATGTGTGGTTGCCGTTACCGAAGATGGCGAGCGCACCATGCAAACCTATCTTGGCACCTCAAGTGAGATTGTCGCTGACAATGTTGATTTTGACGCGTTGACGCAAGCAGATTGGCTATATATAGAAGGCTATCTGGCGATGTCTGAGAGCATCCAACCAGCGATGACTCAATTACGTCAACAAGCCGGCATTCATAATGCAAAAATTGCGGTGAGCTTTGCTGACCCTGCGGTAGTAAAATTTGCCAAAGATGGCTTGCTTAATATGCTCGGCAACAAAGTCGCTGTGATATTCTGCAATAGCGAAGAAGCCAAGCTATTCACCGATAAAAAACAAGTCAAAGCAGCAGCGCGTGCCCTGCTTGAATATTGCCAAATTGCCGTCGTCACTGATGGTGCCAATGGTGCAGTAATCGCCCATCAGTCTAATGACGAGGCAGAAGTTGAAGTCTATGACGTTGCAACGCCAGCAGTGGCCAACGTCATCGATACCAACGGTGCAGGTGATAACTACGCTGGTGCTTTCTTATATGCATTATCGCAGCAGTATAGTCTGCCAGAATGCGGTCGTCTTGCCAGCGAAATATCAGCACAAGTTATTCAGCAGTTTGGACCGCGTCTTGCCTCGCAGGATTATCGAGATATCGCGCAGCGTGTACTGTCTGCTTAATCGTTAAACACATCTGTTGGACACAAAACAAAAAGCCCATATCAAATCGATATGGGCTTTTTTTATATCATTCAGACTTGTTCAAACAGTTTGCTCAATTTAATAAGCTCTTTGTATTAAGCAGTAGCTAATGCTTGCGCGAGATCGGCTTTGATATCTTCGATATGTTCAATGCCAATCGATAGTCGTACCATATCTGTACTCACGCCTGCATTTTCTAGCTCTTGCTCATTTAACTGACGATGGGTCGTCGTCGCTGGATGACAGGCTAGTGACTTTGCATCACCGATATTTACCAAACGAGTAATCAGTTGTAGCGCATCGATGAAGCGCGCACCTGCTTCTAGTCCGCCTTTTACACCAAAGGTCAAAATGGCAGAAGGCGTACCTTTCATGTATTTTTTGGCAAGCTCGTGCTCAGGATGGTCAGACAGACCTGCGTATTTCACCCAAGCAACTTTATCATGGTCACGCAGATATTCTGCAACGGCTTGTGCATTTTGCACGTGACGCTCCATACGTAGACTTAACGTTTCCATACCTTGCAAGATACCAAAGGCATTGAGCGGGCTAAGCGCTGCGCCAGTATTACGTAGTGGCGCAACGCGAGCACGAGCGATAAAGGCTGGCGCGCCTACGTCTTTAACGAAATTTACCCCATGATAGCTGTGATCTGGCGTATTCAACAGCGGGAAACGCTCAGGGTAATCGCCCCAAGCAAACTTGCCACTATCGACAATCGCACCACCGATTGACGTACCCGTTCCGCTCATATACTTGGTCAATGAGTGAATCACAATATCTGCACCGAACTCAAATGGACGGCATATCGCAGGCGTCGCCACCGTATTATCAATCACGACAGGTACACCATATTCATGAGCGACATCACTGAGCGCTTGAATATCCACGATATTACCGAGTGGGTTACCGATACTCTCTGCAAACACCATTTTAGTTTTGTCATCGATTAGATCACGAATGGCTTCTGGGTCTTTATGATCGAAGAAACGCACTTCGATACCTTGACGCGGCAATGCATGGGCAAACAAATTATAAGTACCGCCATACAAGGTCGACACAGCGACAATATTGTCGCCTGCTTCACAAATGGTCTGAATCGCATAAGTGATGGCAGCCATACCAGAAGCTACAGCAAGCGCACCGATACCGCCTTCTAACGCAGCCACACGCTCTTCTAGCACCGCGTTGGTCGGATTCATGATACGAGTATAGATGTTGCCTGCGACTTTTAAATCGAACAGATCTGCACCATGCTGAGTATTATCAAACGCATATGAACTGGTATGATAAATAGGCACGGCGACTGCTTTAGTCGTTGGCTCTACACTATAGCCGGCATGAATCGCTAAGGTCTCAAGACGTTGAGGGGTTTCTGGTTGGTGGGTTTCTGATTTTTGGACTGTTTGCTGGTCTGCTGATCCATCACTCATAGTACATTCCTTTATTTTGATAAAAGATGATTTGTTGACGACGTATCGCTCGAAAACCATCTTAAAAAGCTGTCTGCTAAATCATAGCAATAAAAAAAGCTGAGTTCATCATAACTCAGCTTTTTTATTAAAAGAATAGCAAAATACTCATCTCTTCATGACAAATATTCATAAGCAGCAAACCAAACAGGCATATCTATACTAGAGACGATGGCCACCTTTATAGCAGCCACTTTGCTTTTAACTGTTTTTTATTTTACTTATAGTAAGCATTCTCTGTACGAGTATGGTCAGTCTCGTCAACTACTTGGGTCAATTCTGGAATTTGCTGTTTCAACTGTACTTCAACGCCTTGACGTAGAGTCATATCAACCGCTGAACACCCTTGGCAACCACCGCCAAATTTCAATACAGCGGTTAGACCAATGCCTTCTTCATCAATCAGCTCAAGCAACTGTACGTCACCGCCATGTGCTGCCAAGCCAGGGTTAATCTCTGACTGCAATACATAGTTGATGCGCTCTTCGACACTGGCATCAGCGCCTACTTTAGGTACTTTAGAGTTTGGCGCGCGGAAAGTCAGCTGACCACCAAAACGGTCTTTATTATAATCGATGACCGCGTCTTCTAGATAAGGTACTGACGCCGCCTCAATAAAGGCAGAGAAGTTCTCATACGTAAAACGCAAGTCAGCGCTGTCTTCTTCGCCTGGCTGGTTATAAGCCATGCAGCACTCTGCACGCGGCGTACCAGGATGCTCAACGAAAATACGCACACCGATACCATCGGTATCTTGCTTAGATAACAAATCTGCCAAGTAGCCTTGAGCTGACTCAGTGATAGTGATGTTGCTTTTCGCTTCGACTTGCTCGGTATCTAGGGCTGATTCATAGCCAGCAGTTTGGTCTAGTTGGTTATCAGCTTGGTTTTGCTCACTCATAATGTTTCCTATGCGTTATGACACAAACGCTATATCTATTATGGCTACTGTGTCGTGAATTTGGATTTTTAAAATATTTACGATTTATATAAGGCATGCAGACTGGCAATGATTGGTATTTATTATTGTATGACATTGGTCGACATGAGTATAAAGTTTAATCGGTCTATAGCAGTCATTATACCTGAATCACACATCAATTCCGACCACGCTACTGTGAATTGAACTGAGGCTATTGTAAATGGTTGTCATTGGTTTTTTTAATGATGCTAACAGGTGGCAAAGCAACTTTATATTTAGACGAGAAACCACAAACACGCTAAATGACTGTGTTGGCTGCCAAGTTATTCTCTATATAAAGACAGCGGTACCATTTATCAAGCGCACTTAGCGTTTTCGATATGCCATACCGTTCACATCTAGTCCGAGCAAGTCATCTGGTTTTGACGTAGTATTGATAGTTTGAATGATTTTATGCATTAGAGTTATGAGCATGGTAGCTTTTAATTGCCTTGTATAAATATCAGCTTGTATAAAGATTACGTATTTTTTGGATAGGATCATTTTATGATGACACGGACGTTGCACCTAGTAACTACCAAGGACGATGAGCAAATTGCCGTTTGGAAAGTAGTTGATAATTCAGAAGAAGATACGATAGCTAACACATCAGAAAACAGCCTACCTAACATCACACCGCAAAACATATTTTTGACGCATGGTACGTTTTCTGACAAGCAAACTTGCCTCAAAATCGCCGAATACTTTGCAGGGCTTGGTCATCACTGCTACATCATGGAATGGCGTGGACATGGTGATAGCTCACTACCGAAAGAAAAGTTCAACTTTGAGACCGTCGCCACTTACGACTATGAGGCGACTTTTCGCTATTTCTTTGAAGAATTAAAGCTCAATAACCTGCACTGCGTTACTCATAGTGGTGGCGGTGTTGGCTTGACCATGTTTCTCGTCCAAAACCCAAGCTATATCGATAAGGTCAATAGCATCAGTATGTTTGCCTGCCAAGCTTTTGGGGCGGCGCAAGATTCGACCAGCTACGCGAAAATCCTTACAGCCAAGATAGTTACTCGATTGGTCGGCTTTATACCCGCTAAGCAGTTCAAGGTAGGCCCTTTTAACGAAAGCTACTATACGATGACCCAGTGGTACGATTGGAATTTGGGTAAAAACTTTAAAAGTAGCTTTTTGAACAAGGCTAATTTTGATAAAGGTAGAGCTAATATAGACGAAATGAACGAAAGCATTAACCAGCAGAAAAGTACTGGCGATGGTTTTGTTGACTATCGTCATCATATGCCACAGATTACCATTCCTGTTTATTCTATTAGCGCGAAAGGCGATACCTTCATTTCCCCTACTCGTGGCTGTCGTTTGTTTTTTGATAGCTTTGATAATTCAACCAATGTCTTTCGAGAGTATTCGATCAGTAACGGCGATTTAGATGATTATACGCACAGTCGCATTATGGTTAGCCGCAATGCTGCTACAGAGATTTGGCCAACAGTGACGGCATGGATAGAGAAGCATTCCCGTTAAAGCATATGTATCGATTGGACGGTTTCGATAATGACACACCCCTAAACATCTTTATACTTGTCAGAAAGTCATGGGCTGTGTCAGTATTAGCGTCATTAATTTTTAATCAATAAAAATAAGTCGTAGGAAGTTGGCGTCTATGAGTGAATTATCAGAGCAACAGTCAGATAAGCAAAACCTAGATCAAAAAAGCAGTAAGCACTATCGTTATCTGGTCTTTATTGGACGCTTTCAGCCGTTTCATGCTGGGCACAAAGCCGTCATCGATGAGGCACTAAAACGCTCAGACGAAGTGATTATGCTGATCGGCTCAGCCAACTTGCCACGTAGCTTACGCAATCCGTTTAGCGTCGCTGAGCGTGCCGCAATGATTAAAGGTGCCTACTCTGAAGAAGAAGCCGCACGCATTCACTGTGTTGGTCTAGACGATGCACTCTACAATGACACCCGCTGGCTACAGTATGTGCAGGCAGGTGTAAAATCTGTCACTGGCGACTTGCAGACAGATATTGGTTTGATTGGTCATTCAAAAGACAGCTCATCGTACTATCTGTCACTGTTCCCCAACTGGGACTCTGTGTCAGTGCCCAATTATCATAACTTATCAGCCACACCGATTCGCGACAGCTATCTGATGGGTGCTACACCGACACCTGAGCGTACGCCTGAGTCGACGCGCAACGTCCTCGATGCATTCAAAAAAACTGAAGACTATCATCAACTGCATGAAGAAGCAGACTTCATTGATAAATACAAAAGACAGTGGGAATCAGCACCATACCCGCCTACTTTTATGACAGCCGATGCATTGATTGTACAGTCGGGGCATATCCTACTGGTTGAGCGACGCAGTATGCCAGGGCGCGGACTATGGGCGCTACCTGGTGGATTTCTAAATCCAAAAGAGACGCTGTTTGATGCTTGTATCCGTGAACTACGCGAAGAGACTCGCCTCAAGGTGCCTGAGCCAGTATTGCGCGGCTCCTGCCATAGCCAACATACCTTTGACGATCCATATCGCTCAGCGCGTGGTCGCACCATTACTCAAGCGTTTTATTTTCAGCTCAAAAACGATCCAAAAGGTCTGCCAAAAGTAAAAGGTGGCGACGATGCGACCAAAGCATTTTGGTTACCCTTAGCTGAGCTCGATGCGAAGATGATGTTTGAAGATCACTATGCGATTATTACTAAAATGGTTGGCTTGTAGTTCATTTCTATTCGTTTTTTTAGCAGCTTTTTATAATAACTACTTGAGCAAATTATTATCAAAACCGCTATCCCTAAATATCGCACTAATAACTTGATACCAACGCCGATAGACGGCAATCAACCGCCGCCACTGTTCTTTTATTAAGACAGCTGCGGCATTTCAAAGCAGAGGAGTTCTGTGATGTATACCCGTAATCTAAACAACTTAATCTTAAATAGTGACAGCTATAAGACTTCACATTGGGTGCAATACCCGAGCGGTAGTGAGTATCTGTCAAGCTACATTGAGGCGCGCAAGGGCGACTACGATGTGGTTTTCTTTGGCTTGCAAGCCTTTATCAAAGAATATCTAAGCACGCCTATCACTCATCAAGATATCGATGAAGCCGAAAAGGTCATTCAGGCGCATGGCCTAACCTTCAATCGTGCTGGCTGGGAACATTTAATCGAAAAACACGACGGCTATTTGCCATTGCGTATCCAAGCCGTGCCCGAAGGCAGTATCGTGCCCGTGTCTAATGTAGTCTGCCAAGTAATCAATACCGATCCTGAGTTTTACTGGCTACCCAGCTATATCGAAACAGCGCTATTGCGTGCGATTTGGTATCCATCTACGGTCGCTAGTGTTTCTCACTATTGCAAAGACATTATCCGTCAAGCGTTAGAGAAATCAGCGGACAATACAGAGTCGCTGCCTTTTCGCTTGCATGACTTTGGCGCGCGCGGTGCATCGAGCCAAGAAACAGTTGCACTTGGTAGCTTAGCGCATTTGGTCAACTTTGCTGGTACTGACTCGATGACAGCGCTTATCGCTGCCAGTCGTTGGTATCAGATGGGCGACGATATGCCTGCATTTTCTATCCCAGCGGCCGAGCACAGTACGATGACAGCTTGGGGACGTGATGGCGAGACTGCTGCTTTTCACAATATGATTGAGCAGTTTGGCGGCGAAGACAAAGCCTTTTCGGTCGTTTCAGATAGTTATGATTTATGGAATGCCATCGACAATATCTGGGGTGACGCCTTAAAAGATGAAGTCAAAAATATGGGCGGCACCTTGGTTATTCGACCAGACAGCGGCGAACCTACCAAAGTCGTCCGCGAAGCGTTAGAGCGCTTGGCGGTGAAGTTTGGTACGACTGTAAATAGCAAGGGCTATAAAGTGCTGCCCGACTACGTACGCATCATCCAAGGTGATGGCATTAGCTCGCAAAGCTTAAGTAAAATTATTGATGTGGTAATCAAAGCAGGCTTTAGCATAGAAAACGTGACGTTTGGTATGGGCGGTGGTCTATTGCAGCAAGTCAACCGCGACACCATGAGTTGGGCGATGAAATCTAGCGCTATCTGTATCGATGGCGCGTGGAAAGATATTTATAAAGATCCTGTCACCAGCCGCTCAAAACGCTCAAAAAAAGGACGATTGGCACTGGTAAAAGACAACAGCGGCCAGTTAACAACCATAAAAGAAAATGAGATGAGCGACCCAACTGACAACCTATTACGTGATGTCTACGTCGATGGTAAATTGTTAATTGAAGACAGTCTTACGACTATTAGGGAACGTGCAGGATGGTAGATACTAGTAAACTAACATCGGTCGCAAAGGACGTTTTACTTGCCCCTGTCTACCTCTATCAAGGTCGCAAAATCAAGCGTGATACGGTTCGCTTGCCTGAACCACATGGTGAAAGGCACGGCGTAATTGAGCTGCCTCAAGCGAATGATGAAGTATCAACGCGAGACGCTAAGACATTTAACCTCATGGTCGTCGGTGATTCGGCAGCAGCAGGTGTGGGTAGCCAAACGCAACAAGAAGCGTTGGTCGGTAAGCTCATCCCGATACTGGAACAAAACGAAACTATCCAAGCAAACTTTGCTCGACTCAATTGGTCATTGCAAGCGACAACAGGTCATACCAGCTTTGATATTCTACGCAGGTTATATGTCCTACCGGCTCCTGAGCAGTCTATTGATGTGATGTTGCTAAGCGTAGGGGTCAATGACACGACGTCCAATGTCTCTGTGCATAAGTGGCAACAGCAAATTGAAGACATTATCAATATCGCACAGCGTAAATTTGGCGTACGAGAATTGGTTTTTTTAAGTTTGCCGCCGATGGCGCAAATGCCTGCAATCCCTGCCCCGCTCAATAACTTTGTGGGTGCAAAAGCATCGGTACTGGATGAGATATTACAGCAGGTTTGTGCGGCTCATGCTGGTGTTACGTATATGGCAACCGACTTTACACGGATGCTAGAAGAGCATGCAAATGGCTCGGCTATCGATATCAATGTGATGTTTGCCAGTGATGGATTTCATCCTAGCAGTCTGATGTACGGCTATTGGGCGCAGCAGATCGTAGAGACTATTATTCAGTTACTAGATTCTATTCAGATATTGGACTTATCTACTACTGAGTTTGAGCGCTAAATAGCCTGTTAGCTCTATTTTTAGATCATAAAAAATAAAACACAATAAAAAACCGCTGAATAATCAGCGGTTTTTTATTGCTTAGCGAAATATATTTACACCAATAAGTGTAAATTATTCAGCAGCGTCTGCAGCTTTCTTGCTACGGCCACCAAATGCGCCAAAGCGTTTGTTGAAGCTTGCAACACGACCTTCAGTAGAAGTTTTACGTTGCTCACCAGTATAGAACGGATGCGACGCACTTGAGATATCAAGTGGGTAGTATGGGTATTCTTTACCTTCGTATTCACGAGTCGCTTTAGTCTTAGCAGTTGAGCGAGTCAAAAAGAACACGTCAGCGTTAGTGTCGTGGAATAAAACTTCTTGGTAATTAGGATGGATATCTTTACGCATAATATACTCTCTAGGTCCGATGTATGTACAAAGTCTAAATACAGCATCAGCGATGATGTATCAAACAAATAATGACATACGTAACTGAGGCACTAAGGACATTACAAGTATGGCAACTGCGTCACTGGCTTATTCCAGCACCCAACACCACCCTTCTGTTCGCTTAGCCTTTCCCCAGCGGGAAAATTAAACCGCGATTTTAACGGTTTTTGAGTCTAGACGCAAGCAGCAGTTGTGATAGAGATATGTGATAAGTTGTCAATGATAAAGTAATGGTATTGAGATAAGCGATGTAATTCAGTACAATAATTTGGTTAGTAAAATTAATCTATGGTATAAATTACTGTAGTTAACCTAAACAAATATACTGCGTATGAATCATTTATATTTAGTATATTAAACGGTACAGCTACGCGATATTGATCAGTTTTACAGGAAGTATCGCTTTACTTATTTATAGACAAACATAGATTTATAATCAAGCATGGAAAACCAATACTCAATAAGGACTATTCAATGATAAACATGACAATGAAGACCACTGCTAAAGCGCTATTCATCAGCTCAGCACTTGCTATCACTACTATGGCAAGTGCGGCACTACCAACTCAGTGGGAGTTAGATGATTCACATACTCGCGTCGGATTTTCTGTGAGCCATATGGGATTCTCAACCACAATGGGTCATTTTAGTGATGTTGAGGGCGTGGTGAATTATGATATGAAAGCACCAAACCAAACCAGCATGGAATTTACTATAGCCACCGACAGCATCGATACCAATTGGGATGCTCGTGATAAACATCTAAAAACTGATGAATTTTTCAATGTCGAAAAGTACCCAACCATGACTTTTAAATCGACCCAAGTTAAATTTATCAACCCACAGCAAGCTAAAGTAACCGGTGACTTTACCTTACTCGGTCAGACCAAGCCACTGACATTGGATGTTACATTAAATAAAATCGATAACAGCCCACTGACTAAAGAGCCCGTTGCTGGTTTCCGTGCTACTGGTACGATCGATCGTGCCGCTTATGGTATGACCGCTTATGCTAGCGGTATTACGACCAACGTCCCTATCCAAATCGACGGTGAGCTAGTAGAAAAGAAATAACACTAAGTTTATAGCTCTCTAATAGCTTTCGACAAAAACGAGAAAAGCAGCCTACCCTCATTTATAGAGGCAGGCTGCTTTTTTATTTCCTATAGATTCTTCTACGCTCTAATCATATATATTCACTATTTTACATAAAAGGTTTTTATATACTTGAAGGCTTCATACTTTGTTGTTATATTCATATATACGGATTTACGAATATATAACGCAACACTGAGGGAGCAGCAACGTGGATACAGTACAAGTTGATTACATAGCGATAGATGCTGAGTGGGATAAGAAGGTATCAAATCATCATTTTGATATATACCACTTATCTGGTTGGATTGCGGCCTCAGCTGTCATCGACAAGGGCAAGCCTCAAGGCATCATCGCTCACTATAAGAACAAAGAAGTATTGTTACCCATTATAATTAGAGACATTGACTCAGAGCATTGGGATGCTACTTCCACTTATGGTTACGGTGGCCCGTTGATGGACAAAACCCTCACTGATGCCGAGTTAGACATCGTACTAGATGAGATAAGGGCTTTTCTTTGCGAGAGAGGCTGCGTGTCTTTGTTTATGCGGTTGCATCCGATTATTAATAAAGAATGGATACCCACAGTTGGCAAAGCACTGACTCACGGGCTGACCTTGATGTCTGATTTAAGTAAGTCAGAAGAAGAGCATTGGAGCGAGACACAAAATCGACATCGCCGCGGTATCAAAAAAGCCATGAAAATGGATGTTGTGACAAAAACAGAGTTCTTGACCCGACAGAACGCCATGGTGTTTTCAGACATTTATAAAGAGACAATGCGACACGTCAAGGCTAGTGATTATTACTTCTTTGATGATGATTATTTCTTTAATTTGCTTGAAAACCTTCAAGAAAAAATACTGTTAATAACTGCCTATCAAGACGATAAAGCGATTGGGTCTTCTATATATACGCTCTGCCAAGAGTCTGGCATTATGCAGTTCCACCTTGGTGGCACGCTGAACGCCTATACGCACCTACAACCTTCTAAACTTATCACTCATGTCGCTCGTAATTGGGGACGAGAGAACCATTATGAAGTACTACATCTTGGTGGCGGCGTTGGCTCCAATTTAGATTCTTTATATGAGTATAAAAAAGGCTTTAGTTCGCAAGAGTTACTATTTAAGACTTATAGACTCGTCGTTAACGTAGCAAAATATACAGAGTTAGTAGCTGATATCTGGTTCACGGAAAATGATCTGCTTTCAGACTTTTTTCCTTTATATAGAAAAGAGCCTAGCAAAGAAGAAGTGCTAGAGACCATTCAGATTGAGCCTTTAGCAAATGTGACATAATATAAATTACATCTAATACTAGCGAATATACGTGCGCTGATGTTGATTACAGTAGAGAGTAACACCGAGCAAATAAAAAGCAGCCTATCCTCAATTATAGAGGCAGGCTGCTTTTTTTGTCTTAACGTTTCCGAGTTAGTTTATATCTAACACCTGTTATTTACTTGGGATAACGTGCCAAACGCCAAGTTTATCATCACCGTCTTTGTCACCAACTTTTGTGTCATTAGCATAGAAGTATAAAGGCTTACCGTTCATTGCCCACTGATATTTGCCATCTTCACGCTTAAATGCAGCGAACTGACCTGAGGCTTTAGCATCGCTAGGCGCTTTGAAAATTGGCCACACAACTTGGCAAGCTGCACCGCAATCTGACTTATTCATAGAGTCTTTATCAAACGTATACAACGTCATATGGTTGGTAGCATCCACCAACACCCCATTCTTGCTAGTGACTGGTGCTGTATTATTGCTCGTTGCCTGTACTTCATGCGTACCTGACATATCATTACCGACTACGTTTTTTAAGGTAGTACAGCCAGTTAGTGCCAATACACCTGTTAGTGCCGATAACATCATTATATTTTTCATCATAACTTCCTTGTAATTTTAGTCGTATTTTTTATAGCGATAAGCTTGTTGTCGTTTACTTTATCGACTGTCCCTTTTGTTAATTTTGACATTTGTAATTTTGAAC
>NZ_PJAT01000100.1 GCF_002836715.1 Psychrobacter sp. 4Dc | reverse complement strand
ATACCTATTATATAAATGGATTTTCTTATGTATATAACGACCAATCAAACGTCAGAAAATAGGAAAAGACATGGCGAGCATCTGCTGATTAGCCTAACGTATATCGGTAAAAATATTGAAATGAAAACAGGTATAGAGTTGACTCGTGCTCTTGAACAGTGGCGAAGATACTTTGAGGAAAGTGGGTTAGTTGCAGCGCTTGTGATCAATGACGGTTACTTTGTTCAAAATATTCAAGGCTCAAGACCGGCGGTCAACGCTGCTCTAGCGAAGATAATTGATGAGCATTTCAAGGTTGTTCCTAATGTTGTCAAGGTGAAAGAGATAGAAGCGCTTCGATGGGATGGGTTCGTAACCAAGCATTTGACGGAAAGTGCCGAAGATGAAGAATATGCCTTAAAAAGTTTCTCAGCAGGTTTTGACTTCAATCCTTATCTAATGAAAAGTACTCAGATTGAAAGCTTTTTGACAGCGATATTTGAAGTGGCTGAATCCGATAGGTTTTAAGTGAGTAGCATTTACATATCATAAGAGTCATCTATTTTAATTGGCGTAAAAAAGCCGTCTATAAAGTATCTTTTGATTTAGATAATTTTTTATAAATAAGGTTTCTTATGCATATCACTACCAGCCAACCTTTAGAAAATAGAAAAAGACATGGCGAGCATATCATTCTCAGCCTAATGTATATTGGCAGAAATAGTGACAGTAATCATGGAATAGGGTTGGCTCGTCTGCTTGAGCAATGGCGAAGGAATAATGAAAAAATTGGTGTAACCTCAGCGCTTGTCGTGAATGACAATTACTTTATTCAAAATATTGAAGGTCCAAGACCTCTTATCAATGAAATACTAGTAAAATTGATCAATGAGTACTCTTACCTAGTACCCCACCTCAGTGAGATTGAGGAAATAGAAGAACGTAGGTGGGATGGGTTTTTAATAAAATATTTAACATCCAGTGCAGAAGACGAAGCATATACCCTAAAAAGCTTCTCGGCAGGTGCTGACTTTAATCCGTATCTAATGAAAAGCACTCAGATTACAAGCTTCCTGAAAGCGATCTTTGAGGATGCTGTATCTAATAAGTCTTAAATAATTTCTCTATTTTGAGTAGCGTAGAAAAGCCGCCTATACTGTGTATGGGCGGCTTTTTGATGAAAGTAAGTTGTGTTGACGTAGTGAAGAGGTAAAGTTCTTGTTGTTGCATGGTAAAAGCCCAGCCTACGGTTGCTAATCTCGATGCTCCCATACAACAGCAACTTTAGTACCTAGTATGTTTTCTAATTCTTGTAATATTTTTGGGCGAATAGATATGGTTTCATTAATATCGCTTTCAAATTCTTCGTTGTCATTGTCATCTAATTGCCAAAATCTATTGGTTGCTACAAAATCTCCAGCGGTCATAATAAATGGGCTAGTAATAACAACATTTGAATGGGTTAGTTCTAAATTTTCAACTGCGTCAAAATAGGGTTCATGTTCACACTCAATAATATTTTCGTCAAAAAGCGAAAACGCTTTTTCTTTTTGTTCGTCGCTTATTACATGGTCTCGTTCTCTAACATAAATGTAAACATGTTGCTCACTCACAATATACTCCCAAAAAGTTAAATAAATTTATTTTAGTTACTTGAAACTTAATTAATTTCAATTCGATTTTAAATATACTGATTATGTCAAAATTTAACTAACCTACAATAATATATTTTAGAAAATATAAGCATGGATAGGTTAGCTATATGGTGCTCCCAACACACTAAAATAATAATAATCTCTAAAAATGGTGCACGGGGCGCACCATACGTCAACTAGGCTATTAATCGAGCTTACTCAAGCTAAAATCACCCAACTTCAACACTCGTCACATTCTGAAAGCCTCTTGGCAACTGACCACCACGATTACCGCGAACACCCGTATAGTTAGCCAAATCATTTGGCTTGAGTGTCACATGGCGTTTGCCAGCAGTAATGACAAGGCTGTCTTGCTGACTAAGTGGTGTGATAGCAAGTACCTCTTCGCCATCTTTCAGTTTAATAAGTTTGTTCCCTTTACCGCGAGCTTGTTCAGGCAAATCATCAAGAGCAAATATCAGTAGATATCCTGCATTGGTCGCAACGGCAACATGATCAGGTGTCACACGCACATTGCTATTTTCACCTTCTGTATTAGCAGCCGTCTCTACTGGTACGTCGATACGTGCAACAGGGAGCAAGCGACTATCAGTTGCTAGGTTAATGACGTTTTTACCAGCTTTTTGATTGCTATCGAGGTTGCCAATGGTATTGATAAAACCATAACCCGCTGAACTAGCAAGAATAATACGTTGATCGTTATCACCCGTTAGTAGCTGCTCAAAGCTAGCGCCTGCTGGCGGCTTTAATACGCTAGTCAATGGATCACCTTGACCACGTGCAGATGCTAAATTATGCGCATCGATACTATAGCTGCGTCCTGTACTGTCGAGTACGTAAATCCTTTCGTTTGATTTGCCGCGCACGTGCGCTTGATAGCTGTCACCTGAGCGGTAACTCATACCAGCAGCATCGACATCATGACCTTTAGCTGCGCGAATCCAACCCGCTTTCGATAAGATGGCAGTGACCGGCTCACTTGGTACGAGGTCTGACTCTTTCAGTGCTTGCGCTTCTTCACGCTCTGCTAATGGTGATACACGCTCATTACCGTGTTCTTTCATATCGGCAGTAAGCTCATCAATCATCAGATTGGTTAGACTATCTGGATTGTCTAAGTACTCTTGAATAATAGCGCGCTCAGCAGCGAGTTCATCTTGCTCGCGGCGCAGCTCAATCTCTTCTAGTTTAGCGAGCTGACGCAGACGAATGTCCAAGATAGCATTGGCTTGTATCTCAGTCAGGTCATAGTCTTGCATCAATGATAATTTTGGATCGTCTTCTTCACGAATGATGCGAATCACTTCATCGATATTCAGATAAGCAATCAGCAAACCTGCAAGGATATGCAAGCGCTTATCAATCTTATCGAGGCGATATTGCAAACGGCGCGTGACCACTGAGCGGCGACAGACGAGCCATTCTTCAAGGATTTCTTTGAGGTTTTTGACCTGCGGCTTACCATTGAGGCCAATCATGTTCATATTGACGCGATAATTGCTTTCAAGATCAGTACTGGCAAACAGATGGCTCATTACTCGCTGCACATCGACGCGGGTGGATTTTAGCTCTAAGACGATACGGCAAGCGTTTTCATGATCTGATTCATCGTGAATATCAGTAATCCAAGGCAGCTTTTTATCCGTCATGAGCTTAGCGATTTGCTCTTGAATCTTATTGCCTGACACTTGGTAAGGAAGCGCATCGATGATGACGAGATTTTTTTCTTTTGGGTCAATATGAAAGGTGGCGCGCATTTTATAGCTGCCGCGACCAGTCTCATACATCGCCTGCAAGTCTTTTTTACTGGTAATAATTTCAGCGGGCGTTGGCAAATCAGGTGCTGGTATCGATTGGGTGAGCTGCTTAACCGACAGCTCTGGGTTTTTGAGCAGACGAATGGCCGCGCGTACCACTTCATTAAGGTTATGCGGCGGAATATCCGTTGCCATACCAACCGCGATACCTGTAGTACCGTTTAATAAAATATTAGGTAGGCGGGCAGGTAGGGTAGTTGGCTCTTGCATCGTACCATCAAAGTTATCTTGCCAGTCGACTGTACCTTGACCCAATTCTGCGAGCAACGTATTGGCATAAGCCGACATTTTAGCTTCGGTATAACGCATTGCGGCAAAAGATTTTGGATCATCTGGGCTACCCCAGTTACCTTGACCAGTGATAAGCGGATAGCGATAACTAAACGGCTGTGCCATCAGTACCATGGCTTCATAACAAGCGCTATCACCATGCGGATGGTATTTACCCAATACGTCACCGACCGTACGCGCGGATTTTTTCGCCTTAGCAGAGGACTTTAGCCCAAGCTCGCTCATAGCATAGACGATGCGACGCTGGACAGGTTTTAGACCGTCAGCAATATTTGGCAGCGCCCGATCCATGATGACGTACATGGCATAGTTGAGATAGGCCTGCTCAGTGAACTCTGCGACTGAACGAGTATCCATCGGCTCATTGGGAATAGTTGGGGCGATCGTATGATCAATAACATCAGACATAAAATAGGATTCACTTATCAGTTTTAATAGGTATAGATAATTGGTTCAAGCATACAAATAGGATAGTGCTATCGTAAAGGATATTGCACCAATTAAAAAGACGTATGTCAGAATATACGACATCTCGTGACGTGCTTAAGACAAGTACTTATAAGGGTCTTTTATAGTATGGTGATTCATAGCTTTTATAGATTAAGTTAAGTATAGTAAATCTAATATTTGTTTTTGATATGGTTAATAAATGTCTTAAGGTTGAATCGTTTTTATTTAGGATGTTTTATCTATTATTAGTCTAAAAAAAGTAGGTTCAGAATAGTTTTAATGCAAAATTAATAACTGAAAGTATGACAGTTAATAGATTAAATAAGGTAGCTGTTGTGCTTATGTGCCTATTTAAATAGCGTTAACCATATATTGACACGGACAAGTCGCTACTGAACTATTTTACAATAAGGAATTTCTGTTATGTCATTTGACCCTTTATCTAAAATATCTGCCTCTAAAATGCTAAAAAACGAAAGTAAGCACCTAGGGAAAAACGCTACTAGAAATGTACTATTGATTACTGCTGTAGCCAGTCTAGGATTGACAGCCTGTAGCCCTTCACAAATGAGCAAAACGCTACCAGCCGAGACAAGCAGCACAGTCAATCAAGATGCAGCAGTGATGTCAGAGTCTATCATGGCGTCACCCAGTGTGAGGCCATCAGTCATCAGCCAACAGATGATGATACGTTCTGCGGCACAGACAGGTATCGTACGCCCATCACCGAGCATCATAGTCACGCCAGAGGCAAAAGACAACTATCAAAAAAACGCAGCCAATCCTGTACATCGAACTACGGATATGGCGGTATCCACCCTGTCTATCGATACCGATACGGGCAGCTACGCCAATGTGCGCCGCTATTTAAACGAGGGTCAAATACCACCTGTTAATGCCGTACGGGTCGAGGAATTGATTAATTATTTTAACTATCAATTTGATGATGGCAAACGCTTAGGTAGTGCCCCATTTGTTGTATCAACTGAGGTAGTGGACTCGCCTTGGGATAGAGCAGATCAGGATAATAAAATCGTCAAAGTTGGTATCAAAGCCGTTGATAGTAGCTGGTCGCAAAAAACGGATAAGCAATCTATGCCACCTGCCAATCTCGTATTTTTAGTAGATGTCTCAGGGTCCATGTCGTCGCGCGATAAACTGCCATTGGCACAGTCGTCGCTTAAGCTGTTGACAGAGCAAATGCGCGCTCAAGACAGTATCAGTATTGTGACCTATTCAGGTAGTACTAGTGTGGCGTTGCCTGCGACCAGCGGTGACCAAAAAGCAAAAATATTGGCTGCGATCGATGGATTGAATGCCTCAGGCTCGACCAATGGGGAAGGTGCTCTGAAATTGGCCTATAGACAAGCTGAGCAGGGACTGAAAAAGAATGGTATCAATCGAATCATGATGTTAACAGATGGCGATTTTAATGTCGGTATTAGTGACGTCGATGAGATGCTTGATTTGGTCAAAGCCAATCGCGATCGCGGTATCTCTTTGTCTACCGTTGGCTTTGGTCGCGGTAATCTGAATGATCACATGATGGAACAGATGGCGGACAACGGCAATGGAAATTACAGCTATATTGACAGCTTAACTGAAGCAAAAAAAGTCTTTGGGGATGAGTTAGCTGCGACATTTAACACCGTCGCTAAAGACGTAAAAGTCCAAGTTGAGTTTAATCCTGATGTGGTGAGTGAGTGGCGCTTGATTGGTTATGAAAATCGCGTACTGGCTGAAGAAGACTTCAATAATGACAAAGTTGATGCAGGTGAGCTTGGGGCAGGTAAGGCAGTTATCGCTTTGTTTGAGGTAACTCCAAAAAGACAAAAAGGGTTATATAGCGATCGCCGTTATGCTGACAGCAATGCTAGTACTAGTTCGAGTAGTAAACAGAATTCTAATGAGCTTGGCTATCTAAAGATTCGTTATAAAGCACCGACAGGTGGTAGCTCCAAACTGATTAGCCAACCGATTAATAAAGCTAGCCACGCTTTAAACAAAGCCAGTATCGATACCCAGTTTGCGATGGCAGTAGCAGGGTTCGGTCAACGCTTGACTCAAAGCGATTATATTAATGATTGGCAGTACAGTGATAGCACTAAGCTTGCCAAAAGTAGTATCGCAGATAGACCAAGTAGCGATACTGATGGTACTCGTCGCAACTTTGTGACGTTAACTGAGCTGGCGAGTGCGCTAAAAAATAGCCAATAGTGAACAGATATCGTGTCGGGATGGTCATTATGAAGCAGAAGTTAAGGGTCATATTTTCTAATAGCTTGACTGATATTTTTAATCTAATATGTTGATATTTATAGGGATATTGAGCGTCAAGCCTATTTGAGAACTGGTATAGCAATCTTTTGTATTGAGTACTATGTATAAAGTGTGTATGTTAATGAACAAAGGGCTATTTACCGCTATATTGTTCGCTCAGCACTATACAAATATGTTGCAGCCTTGCTTTTTATCATAACGATAGGCAAGACTCTGACGTTTTGTATATTTATCACACTGTGATTGGCGTGGGTTGACGGTAATGTATTATTACTAGGAGAGAAAAGATTATGGAAAATCAAGGAAACTTAACCCGTCGTGACGATAAAGTTTGGCTAAAAACGTATGAAGAACTTGGTCTGGAGTATGACATTGAGTTGCCAGCCGACAATACGTCACTTATCGATATTTTCGAAAAAAGCTTCGCTGAAAATGCTGATAAAACTGCCTATATCTGCATGGGTTCATCGTTAAGCTTCCAGGAAGTAGATTTATACAGCCGTCAAATGGCCGCTTATCTACAGTCATTAGGATTGGTCAAAGGCGATAAAGTTGCGGTCATGATGCCCAACATTTTGCAGTTACCAATCTCTGTCATCGCTGTACTACGTGCAGGCTTTACCTTAGTTAACGTTAACCCTCTGTACACTACCAGAGAGCTTGAGCATCAGTTGACTGATTCAGAAGCCAAAGTGCTAATCATGGTCGAAAACTTTGCCAAAACCTATCAAGACATCGGTCGCAATGTGGTCGATAAAGTCGTGATTACGGGTATGGGCGATTTGATGGGTACGCTCAAAGGCTTTATGGTTAATACGGTCGTCCGCCATGTCAAAAAAATGGTGCCAGACTATAGTATTTCTAATAGCATCAGCTTCAAAACAGCACTAAAGCAAGTCACGGCTAGCAAATATAAGCGCCCAACCAATATCACACTTGATGACATCGCCGTCCTACAGTATACCGGTGGTACAACGGGTGTGGCAAAAGGTGCGATGCTAACGCACAAAAACTTAGTGGCAAACTTAATTCAGTCTAATACCTTTTTGGGCACCGCTTTTGATGATTTAGATCAAAGAGGTGAGCAACCTGTGATTATGACGGCATTGCCGATGTATCATATTTTCTCATTTACCGTATGTGGCATGTTCGGTCTGTATCGCGGTTGTGTGGTGCTATTAGTACCAAACCCACGTGATCTTGATAGCTTGTTAAAAGCATATAAAGCCAATCCACCAGCGTTCTTCCCAGCGGTCAACACGTTGTTTAACGCACTTGCCAATAACGAAGAATTTATCGCGATGGATCATAGCAAGCTGCGTCAGTCGATGGGTGGTGGCATGGCGGTACTGAGCCCAACAGCCGAAAAATGGCGCCAAGTGACAGGTAATATTATTATTCAAGGTTATGGCTTGTCTGAAACATCACCAGTCGCGACCGCTAACCCTAGCAACAGCACAACATTCACAGGTACCATTGGTGTACCGATGCCAGCAACAGATGTGGCAATTTTGGATGATGCAGGTAATGAAGTAGCACTTGGTGAGCGCGGTGAGATTAGTGTTCGTGGCCCACAGGTCATGAAAGGCTACTGGAACCGCGAAGATGCTACTGCCGAAGTCATGACAGCAGATGGATTCTTCCGTACTGGTGATATCGGTATCATGGCTGACAACGGATATGTGACCATCGTTGACCGCAAAAAAGACATGATTTTGGTGTCTGGTTTTAACGTTTATCCGAATGAAGTCGAAGAAGTTATGGCTGGCCATCCTAAGATTTTAGAATGTGGCGTCATCGGTATCGAAGACGAGAAAAGTGGTGAGATTCCTAAGATCTATGTTGTCCGTAACGACCCAAGTCTGACCACTGACGAAGTTCTTGAGTACGGCAAAGAGAACTTAACAGGTTATAAACGTCCTCGTCGTGTTGAATTTATTGATGAGCTACCAAAATCGAATGTTGGTAAGATTTTGCGTAAAGATCTACGCGTACTTGAAGAAAAGAACCACGGTTAATTTGCTGATACACGTACCTAGAAAGTTGTTTGATAGATGCGTGTATTAACCAAAGACACATGTGAAAGTAACGCACGATTAGATGCTGTAGTAACTAAAGTAGTAACCAAAAATGATAAGGCTGAAACCATGCTGTCTTATCATTTTTTTGTCTTTATCGCTTTTGACATTTGCGGATGACAGCTACTATTAATAGAGAATATCTATTAAAACTGCTATAGTGCCCATCGACGTATTTTTGTTTTTGTCCAAAAAATCGTACTGGTTTTGCTCAAAACAACAGGCGAAATCATGGTAGTAAATATCGTTCTCGACTTGGTCGTGCTGAGTAGTATTATTTATCATGGACTTAGTGTCGTCCTTTAATTGCAAAGCTTATGAATGATAAACCCGATCATACTTATCTATTTCTTATTCATAAGCTTCTGCTGTCAGCGATAATCATAAAAAATGGTGTTTCCATTAGCATATTCAATGTTTTTAACAGTAACATTTAGGGAAAATTATGACGGATAATATTAATAAAAAAACGACAGATAATAGCGCTGCAACTGATGATAAAGCCAATACTACCAACGATGTCTATCAAAGCAATGCGTTTCCTACTATGCCGACCATCGATAGCGATAGTCCGTGGCTGAGCGCTTATGAGCGCTATAGCATCGATGCTACTATCGAGATGCCAGAAGACAATACCTCTTTACTGGATGTGTTCGAGCGTAATTTTAGCCGTTATGGCCAAAAACCTGCCTATATCTGCATGGGCTCATCGATGACTTTTAAGCAATTAGATCTATATAGCCGACAGATTGCTAGCTATTTGCAGTCAATAGGACTGGTCGCAGGCGATAAAGTTGGGGTAATGATGCCCAACGTCTTGCAGTATCCAGTGGTCGCTTTGGGTATCATTCGTGCAGGGATGGTGTTGGTCAATGTAAACCCTCTATACACCAGCCGTGAGCTATCACATCAGTTGCATGACAGTGGTGCTAAAGCACTATTTATTGTTGAAAACTTTGCCAAGACGTATCAAGATGCCGAAGACAAAGGTCAGGTAGAGCATGTAGTCGTGTGTACCATTGGCGATATGCTAGGTACGATTAAAGGAGCCGTGGTCAACCTCGTGGCTCGCCATGTCAAAAAGATGATTCCTGCTTATAGCATACCGAATAGCGTGAGTTTTAAGCATGCCTTAAATGCTGAGTCAGCCAGTAAGTACCAGCGCCCTGAGTTGAACTTAAGCGATGTGGCCTTGCTGCAATATACCGGTGGTACGACAGGAGTAGCGAAAGGCGCAATGCTGTCTCATGGTAATCTAGTCGCCAACATGCTACAGGTCAGTGCGCTGATGAACAGTGCATTTGATGATGATATAGATGGTAGAGATGTGATTTTGACCGCACTGCCGCTATATCATGTATTCTCATTTATGGTCTGCGGTATGTGTAGCATGTACCAAGGTTATGCCTCGCTACTCATTCCGAATCCGCGCGATCTTGATGGGCTTATCAAAGAGATGGCTAAATACAAGCCGGCGTTTATCCCTGCCGTGAATACTTTGTTTAACGGCTTAGTACACAAAGATAACTTTGCTGATTTGGACTTTTCTAATCTAAAAGCATCTATCGGCGGCGGTATGTCAGTATTACCTAGCGTAGCGAAGGAATGGCATAAAATCACAGGCCTGCCTATCGTTGAAGGTTACGGCTTGTCTGAGACCTCACCTGTCGTAGCATTTAATCCGATGACTATTGCAGAATTTACCGGAAAAATCGGTATTCCTGCGCCTAGTACGGATATTGTGCTCATTGATGATGACGAAAATATAGTAGCCATGGGCGATCGCGGTGAAATCTGCGTAAAAGGCCCACAGGTCATGATTGGTTACCAGAATCGTCCGAAAGAAACCGCAGAATCCTTTACGACTAGCGGTTACTTAAAAACTGGCGATATCGGCATCATGGACGAAAAAGGCTTTATCAAAATTGTCGATCGCAAAAAAGACATGATTTTAGTCTCTGGTTTCAACGTTTATCCAAATGAAATTGAAGAGGCGATGAGTGAACATCCAGCAGTCGTAGAATGCGGTGCTATTGGTGTTCCAAACGATGATCGCGGCGAAGAGCCAAAGCTGTTTGTGGTCAAAAAAGGCAACGTGACTGAAAAAGAGCTACTAGAATATGGCAAGAAACAACTGACTGGCTATAAGCGCCCACGTCATATACAGTTCGTTGACGAATTACCAAAGTCGAACGTTGGCAAAATCCTACGTAAGGAATTGCGTAAGATGGAAGGGTTAGAATAGTTTATATCTGACATTCTGTTGATAACGGTGGCGTAATGGCAGGAGCGAATCTTGCTATTGCGCCGTTGTCACGTTAGGATATCTTAAGATTTTAGTCGACTACATATCTATCAATGTGTTTACTGACAACTGATAGGTATTTTTATGACACTGCTTTTATAACATTGTACTAGGAATTTTTATGCGTATTGACAATCGTGAGCTTGACCAACTTCGCTCGATCAGCTTTGAGCGCCATTATACGAAGCATGCTGAAGGGTCAGTACTGGTAAGTTTTGGCGATACCAAGGTACTATGTACTGCCAGTGTAGAATCTGGTGTGCCGCGCTGGCTCAAGGGTAAAGGCAAAGGTTGGATCACAGCTGAGTATGGTATGTTGCCACGTGCGACCAACACGCGTAATCAGCGTGAAGCGGCTCGCGGTAAGCAGTCAGGTCGTACGCAAGAGATTCAACGTTTGATCGGTCGTAGCTTACGTGCCATGATTGATCTGAGTAAACTTGGTGAAAACACCATCTATCTAGATTGCGATGTGTTGCAAGCGGATGGTGGTACTCGTACGGCTAGTATCACTGGTGCTGCGATTGCGCTTATCGATGCGCTAGAGAGTATCCAAAAAGCCAAGAAACTCAAAGCAGATCCGCTAATCGGATTGGTTGCTGCGGTTTCTGTTGGTATGAAAGATGGCGAGGCGTATCTAGATTTGAACTACGAAGAAGACTCTAGCTGCGATACCGACTTGAACGTCGTGATGACCCAAAAAGGCGAGTACATTGAGCTACAAGGCACTGCTGAAGAAAAGCCGTTCACTCGTGCTCAAGCAGATGCTATGCTGTCATTAGCTGAAAAAGGCATTGCCGAATTGATTAAAATGCAACAGACGGCGCTTGGTTGGTAGACTAGCGTTTAGATACAACACGCTGTCTTTGTTTTTAGTGTCAATAACTGCCTGTTAGCTGCTAATAGGCAGTTTTTTAATAGAAAATATTCGTACATTACGTAATAGGTAACAACACATGCTCAAGCTGACTGATGATGGCGCCAAAATCACCTTACAAGGGCAATCAAATGCTGCTGATAATGGCATGTTTTGGTTTGGTTCTGCATTATTGGTAGGGGCCGTCGCAGTCGCCATGGCGATGAGCTTATTGCCTGAGCGTCTAGCTATCGGTGCGCTTGCATTGCTTATCATTGGTAGCTTTATTTTTAATAAAAAGCGCCAACAGCATAAGAAAGCCATGAGCGGTATGATTAGCAGCGGTACATTGTGGGTAAGGGCTGGCGAGTTGGTCCATGACAATCTAGGTAAGCGTGAACATATTCATTTAACGGATGGCGATAAGATAACGCTGATTGGCGAGCAATTACAGATTGTCGATAGCAGTGACGTTCGCAAATATCGTATTACTGGCTTTGAGAGTGCTCAAGAAGCAAAAGCTGCGAAGGCTATCCTAGAAGGGCAAGCGCTAACGAAACGCCATGTAAATATTAAAATGAAGAGTAACTAGTATCATTTCTCCATTTCATATTGTACTAAAGCATAGCTATTATCTTCGTATTATCTAAACTTCTAACTCAAGTGTCATTTTAAATTTCACTCGACGTGCCTCTCCAATATCGTCATCTATCAGTATATTTATACCGTCTATCACCTGACGCAAGCGAATAGTGCTTGCAGATTTGTGCGCAAATGGTTTATAAGTAGGATTATAAAATTTATCCTTCTTATTATTGATACTGTCATTGGGATCTAGTTGACAAGGAGTTAGTCATGCTGCGTTTGTCTATACCGTCAGTCACCACGTCGTGCGGTTTTTTACTATTTACCTGCAGCATGGTAGGGCAAGCCCATGCAGATAGTATGAGTATGCTTATCGCCCAAAAATCTATTCAACCAACGATGAATACATCCTATCGTTATCCTGAGGTACAGCGTTCAGCACCTACAGTCTTACCAACGTTTTTGTCAGGCAACTATGACAATGTCGATAGCGAGTATCTACCACTATTGAGCAATGCCGAGACGCAGAGTAGTATGGCAGCACGTCAGGTGGTCAGTACCGCCCGCAAAATGGCACTTAATGAGCGCACGATTATTCAAGGTGGCTGCTGGGACTATTTAAATGCGGTATTTAATCGGGCAGGGGTATCGCGTAATACCATACACAAAGGCACTTATGCGCAAGGGCCCTATGCTAGTAGCAGCGAGATTGAAGCAGGCGATTGGCTCTATTATATCAATCATGGTTACAATGGCGTCGAGCATAGTGGACTGTTTGTCGGTTGGGTCGATGAGCGTGCCAAGCAAGCATTGATACTGAGCTATGCTGGCGAAAATCGCCGTGAACCAGCTCGTTATCGCGTTTATGACTTAAGCAATGTTTATCAAATTATGCGCCCTAGTGTTTAGTATTTGATGTTTGATGTTTGATGTTTCCAGTTTGACAATCTGTTCTATAATTGAATAAAAAAGCGTCCGCAACTCATTGAAGTTACGGACGCTTTTGTTTTACAGGTTAAATGGTTTTTCTGAACCTAAAACGGTTTTACCACGACTAGAATGACGATAATTACTAAGGCGAAGACAGGCACTTCATTAAACCAGCGCCAGAATTTATGCGTTTTATAGTGTGGATTATCAATTAGATTTTTACGATAAAAGCCGCAAGCACCATGATAGCCTGATAGCAGCACTACTAATAGCAATTTGACGTGTAGCCAACCTTGGGTTTTATAGACATCCCAGCCCAGTCCTAACATCCATAGACCAAAAATCCATGTTGCTATCATCGATGGGGTCATGATGCCGCGATATAGCTTGCGCTCCATAATGGCAAAGCGCTCATGGCTGATGCTATCGTCACTCATCGCATGATAGACAAACAGGCGCGGCAAATAGAATATCGCCGCAAACCAGCAGACCATCGAGATAATGTGCGCCGCTTTAATCCAGTTAAAATAATCTGCCATCATAGTTTCTCTTGCTTAGCTTGTATTTTTTAGCGTGGGCTTAATCTGCCAATACAACTTGTGTTTGATGACCATTCATCGCATCCATCACAGGCAGTATTTTAGGCGCTCTTGGTGCGGCAAACTGTTTGGTAAGGCCAAGCTCACGCATGAGTCTGTCGTCGCCTGATTGACTTGCATTACCGGTGGTAAGAAGCTTGTCACCATAAAAGAATGAGTTAGCCCCTGCCATAAAGGCTAATGCCTGCTCAGAGTCTGACAGACTTTCGCGGCCAGCAGATAGACGCACGTAGCTAGTCGGGCAGCAAATACGGGCGACCGCAATAGTACGAATCCATTCAAGTACAGACAGCTGACCTTCGGCCAGTACTTTGTCCCCAATCGGTGTACCTGCAATAGGCACCAGTAAGTTGACTGGAATTGACTCAGGCGCTTTTGGCATTTTTAGCAGCTCAAGTACCCAATCGATGCGGTCGTCACGGCTTTCGCCCATACCAACGATATTACCACTACAGACATTAATGCCAGAGTTACGCACGTTTTCTATCGTGTCTAAACGCTCATCATAGCTACGCGTGCTAACGACTTGCTCATAGTAGCTGCGTGAAGTATCTAGGTTATGGTTGTAATAATCCAACCCTGCATCGGCCAACTGTGTTGCTTGATTGGTATCGAGCATGCCGAGTGTCATGCAAGTCTCAAGTCCCAGTGCTTTTACTTCTTTGATCAGCTCAACCACATAAGGCATGTCTTTGGCACTTGGATGTTTCCACGCGGCACCCATGCAGAAGCGTGATGAGCCACTGTTTTTGGCACGTTTGGCCGCAGCGATGACTTTGTCAACTTCTATGCGCTTTTCTGCTTGTAGTTTGGTAGTGTCGCGATGATGACCAGACTGTGAGCAATAGCCGCAATCTTCAGGGCAGTTGCCCGTTTTGATAGAGAGTAGCGTGCTGATCTGTACTTCATTGGCAGTGAAATGCTTTCTATGGATGGTTTGTGCTTGTAACAGCAAGTCCATTAAAGGTAAATCAAACAGTTGCGCGATTTCTTCGCGGCTATATGTCGTAGCTACTTTACTATCAGTTTGAGTCGCGTCTGTGGCTAGATTGGCCAAAAAATCACTGTTGGTCGTATCTGGCTGAGTGGCTAGATCAGTTGGCTGGGTGGCGTCAGGTTCGGAGATGCTAAGCAATCCTGCCATAAGGTAAGTCCTTTTATAAGAATGAGAGGGTATTAAATAAAACCAATGTTTTTATCTATTGTCATTTATAAGGTAACAAAAAAGGTTGCCGTATAGTATACCGCAACCTTTTTAGAAAATCAGAACACTGCTAGACAGTATGTATAATTGTTACAGTAGCGCACATAAATAGTAACTATACGTTTGGCTATTTATTTCTATATCATCCATTCTACCAATGACTACCGCTCAGTGCACCATTCTTTTTATTTACCAAGTTTGTGCTTAGCAATACCAACCCAATGCTCAGCAAGTTTCTGGGCTTTATAAGCGTAAGGTTTGGCTTTTTGGATATATGGTTTGCACTCTTCTGGGATGGCTGGGACGATATGCTTAGCAAGTTTGTTGAACCACATCATTAGGCTATAGTCGCCTTCGATGCTCAAGTTACCTTCTTGTACAGCAGTCATAAAGGCAGGCAAGCTACCTTTGGTTAGCAGTCTCACGCCGGTCATAGAGTCTTTAAAAGTGATGGTCAAATCGGCTTCTTTTGCATGACCGCTTTGTTGACTAAACTGTCCATTATCAAAGCTAAAAGAACGGGCGATATCAGACTCAGTACTAGCAAATTCAATCGTAACTTGGCGATCAGCGAATAACGCTTTGACATCTTCGTTATCGCTATCAGCTAACATAGACAAACGATAGCCAACAACAGCCAATAAAGCATCTAATGGATCAGATTTGATATCTAACACAGGAACAGTAAACATAGCAGAACTCCTAAAGAAATGAGGCATAAAAATAAAGCGTACTTTATACCAGTTTTTATGACAAATATATAACTGGATTATAAACTATCACAGGGCGTCAACTCTTTAGGAGTTAAGTAGAGAGCGTTAAGTATCTTGTAACATTCGATGTCACTGACGTAAGTAAGGTATTGATATAGACAAGTAGAGGTATAAATAGGACGGTTTTAACGGAAACGTGGCTGATAGTTATCATCATAGACGGGAGTGTGTTCGATATAGCGTGCGGCTTCTAGCTCACGTTGCTGGCTAACTGACTGACTTACGTCATCATAGCGCAATGCCCGATACAGTACCCAAGCTGCCAACGGTAACCAACTGATGCTCATAGCGATGATATAGCGATGCCATGATGATAGCTCCATCAACATAGGGCGACCGGCTAATATATTTTGAATCAACTCAACGGTGAACCAATAGGCCATCCCGCCAAACAAATATAGCAGTAGCCAACGATATGACGACAAAGCAAGCACAACTACTAAACTGGCTAGCAGTCCATAACCAAGCCATACCGCGCCGCTCCATGCCTCTACACCGATAAAAGAAAATATAGTCATTAACATCATTCATCTCGCTATTCATAAGGTGAATTCCAATAAGACTATTATGAGAGGTTATTGAGTAAAGCTGAAGAGGGTACAGGCGACTTTGCGACAACCGTTGACGTTTGGTTTTTTGGCTTGTTTTGCGATATTTGATGGCTAGATGTTAGGCTAAGCGCCGTAAGAAGTGGCGCTTATTTTGAGTAATATGGAAATGGTTTTTCTAGTCTAGGAAGACATTTATTAGCTAGCAAACCAAGCCAAACTAGCAAACAGGATTGACAGTTCGTTGAATACTTAGATTCGATTGGTACGATTACCCCACCAAGATAATAGCGAAACTAAGATAGCACCGAGTAGCATAAGTCCTACTGTCGTTGACCACTGTGCGCCAGTAGGGTATTGCCATGGCATGACATTATGGACAGCTTCAGTATTTAGTGAGCCTAGCGCATCTACTTTCCATGGCCAGACTTTTATTAGAGAGCCTGCAATAAAGCCTGTCAGCAATGCCAAGGTAGCCTGATAATAATGTGAGAGTAGCCACTTAAGTGCGCGCGTGAATAGCAGTAGCCCAGTCGCCATGCCCGCAATGACTGTGAAAATAGCACTTAGATTCATCGTATCGACTGCTTCTAATACCGCATCGTAAGCGCCTAGCAATAGTAAAATAAAAGACCCTGATATCCCTGGTAGGATCATGGCACAAATAGCAATTGCCCCTGCAAAAAATAGATACGGTAAGCTAGGCGTGGTCGTGAGTAACGGCATACTACTGATAACTACGGCGGCAATAAGCCCAGTCGCAAACAGTGCGACACGTCCTATATTCCATCGCTTAATCTCACTAAGTAAGATAAACACCGTTGCGACGACCAGTCCAAAAAAGAACGACCAAATAAGCAATGGTTGATTGTCCAATAAATGCTTAATGATACCGGCTAAGGTCGCAAAGCTAGTGGCAATACCCAGTAGCAAGCATAATAGAAATGTCGCGTCTACTTGTCGCCAAATCGCAGCGAATCCTTTGACGCCACCTTCTTGACGAAATATCGTCCAAAGATTGGGGCCGATACTACCAAGTGCGTTAATCAAGCGCTCGTAAATCCCTGCAATCAGCGCAATAGTGCCGCCAGAGACGCCGGGCACGATATCAGCTGCTCCCATGGCCATTCCTCTGACATAAATACCTACCAGCTGCTTTGGACTATCGGTACGTACAGGTACCGTATCTTGCTCTAGTGGCGCTGACGGCTGAGTTGGCCGTGGAGATTGTGGTGCCGTCATGGGTATTCCTTTATTATTTAAAAATAAGTATTATCTAAAAGTGAGCGATAGCTAAACATCAGTATGAATAGAAGATTGTATTAATTATCGTAACGTACTAGGGCGTGTCTTCCATTCACTTAATAGGCATCTAACTGAACTAAAAATGGATAAATCTTGTCAGACATCGTCAAATAGCTAGCTAATATACCGATACTATCTACGCTACTTTCCTTGTTTAAGCCACGCCCTAAAGCATAAAAGCCAGATTAATGACAAAACATTAACCTAGCTTAGCGGATAATCTAGAATACTTAGCGATTACTCAGTAGGAGCGAGGGCTGGATAGCCAAGAGCGTACAGAGTACCTTCAAGTCCTGTCACGTTGATAGCGGCATCAGCACGTGCTTGAACGATTGGTTTGGCATGATAGGCCACACCCAGATCGGCCAATGCCATCATCGGTAAGTCGTTAGCACCGTCACCGATACAGACCACTTGTGACATCTCAATGCCTAAGCGCTCAGCAGTATGCTCAACGATAGCGGCTTTTTTGGCACCATTGACAATAGGCCACTGTACATGACCAGTGACTTCACCTTCCTCGATATCTAGAGCGTTGGCATGTACTTCATCGATACCCAGCTGCTCAGCGATATAACGGGCAAAATAAGTAAAGCCGCCTGATACTAGCACCGTATGATAACCCAATGCTTTTAGCGCACTGATCGTCGTGCGTGCACCAGTCGATAACGTTAGACGACTACAGATATCATCCAGCACATCAGTAGAAGTGCCCTTTAGCAAAGCCACACGCTGAGCAAATGATTCATCAAAATCAATTTCACCGCGCATTGCTGCTTCAGTGATGGCTTCGACTTCTTCACCAATCCCAGCCGTTTTTGCTAGCTCTACGATGACTTCTTGCTCGATCAAGGTTGAGTCCATATCAAAGCAGGCAAGCTTATGTGTCCGCAGCATATGACCGACAGATAGGATGTGACAGTCCACTACGTTTAAATTATCGGCGCTGTCGGCACTACGCGTATTGTTGTATTCTTCAGTTAGGTCATGACGCAGGCGAGTGGTTAGCTGATCATCAATGATGTGAGCTGCGGCGGTTTTTTTGCCAGGGTGCATCAGCGTGTCAGTGACTGGTACTAGCAAATAACGATAGACCTGTGTATGGGTAAAGGGTAGGCGTTGTGCGTCTGCTGCTGTAGGCTCTGTATCAGATACTGTGATATTGACGAAGCTAGCGTCAGTATCTTCAGCAACGATCACTAGATGCCAGTTTGGCTGTTCGTTGACCCATGACTGAACGTACTGATGAATATCTAATGCAGATACCTGAGTCGGTAGTACTACAATGAGCGCAAAAACAGGTAGCGACTGTAGCGCATCAAAGTCTTGCAAATTGGTATCTTCGGGTAATAATGCCGCAATAGAATCAACGGCTTGTTGCCATGCTTTGCTGTCTTTTGGTAACGAATAAGATGTATTTTTTGGCATGGCTCAATTGTCCCTTGTATGCTCATATAAGATTAGGAATAATAACAGTTTTACTGGGCAGCGCCTATAGATGACGCGCAAAGTAACAATGATGCTAAAAAACAGATTTTATGGCGTAAGGTGCCATAGAAAATGCAAGAAAGTTATTATGATAAATTTATAAAGCGCTCATGCTATAAGGCTTATTATGGTGATATAGTAGATAATCTGGCTGTTTATCGACGGTGCTTTCTTATTGACGACGCCTTCGCAAAATATAGTAAGGCAAAAGACAGCAAAGCTGGCAACGATATTGACGGTATTAATGTCATCGTTCGGAACCTGCCCCAATGCGCAAATGATATTTTGCGCAGTAGTGCTTTAGATGCAACATTGTCTTAAATGTAATAGTGCTATCGATAGTCGTTCACAATCAGTACCGCTTTATCACTATGTGCGCACTACCATTGGCGCGCATCACAATCGTTTAAAAATTAGCCAAAAAATGAGTAGTAGCCTCGTTTTTTAATTTCTTCTCTCCAAAAAAGTTTAACATATCATGACGTATTTAGCGCCGCGGCAAGGGTTGTTTGCCATTATTCTTCTGGTTAGTTTTTGTTTGCAGACGTTGTTATTGGTCATTAGTACTGACCAACAGCTCAGCAATAGTCGTGCGTTAAAAGGCGAGCAGATGGTCGCCCAGCTGATTGATGAAGCAAGGTTGTCTTTAGAAAATAAAGACCGTGTGAGCTTAAGCGTTATTGCCAATCGCTATACCAGCGAGCAAGACGTCACACGGATACTGATTAAGGACAACAACGATGATATCTTGGTGCCAGTAGGCAATGCGCCGATGCAACAAGGTGACACCATTCGTCAAATCGCCACCAATGGCGATGCAGTCATCGGTAGCGTTGCACTGACCCTAAAGGACGTTAGCAAAGGCGAGATTATCGCCATGCAATGGCCGTTCGTCATCGGCACCATGCTGCTACATTTACTGCTTTGGTTGATTTATGGTTACCTCGCTCGTCCGACCAAAGAGCAAATCAATGCATTGAGTCGAGATATTCAAGAGTTATATCGTGACCAATATAGACCAGTCGATCAACGCGGCTATGACCGTGAACTTGAGCGCCAGTTAATGGGTCAATCAGCGTCTCATTTAGCAGACAGTCAAGTAGCGACTGATAATACTGCAAGCGCAGCAGATGACGAAATGACTAATACCCGCAAGTTTAATGTGCATAATGAAGTGAATGAGTACCTTAGAACTCAGCAAAACCAAGAGACAGGTAGCGATACTGACAATCTAGCGAGTGCGAGTGAAGGTAGCGAAATAGCGGATACAGACGGTGTTGCTTCTCAAGTTACCAGCCATACGTCTAAACTGTCTGCCACACGGTCTGTTGATAGCGTCAAAGTCCAAGTCGTATTCCATGATGAGTTCAATATGCTTGAACGCCTTGCGCCTGCGCAGCGTCTTCCGTATCTAGCACTCTGCACCCAGCTACTCAATCAAGCCGTGACTGAGCTACTAAGACAACCATTGCTACTGGGCGTGAGTGCGATGAATGAAGCGCACTTCGAAGATAATGGCGCAAGTGTGGTACTAAAGGCTGATAATAGCCATGCAAAAGTGGCACTCGCAGGCGTGATGCTTGCCAAGCTATACTTAATGCTAAACAAAATTATCCATGATAAGCATATTGAGCTGTCGCGTTTTGCTTTGCCAGCGAAAGCGGGCGTGAGTGATGACGCGCAATCAGAGCCAATGACCCATTTGCTCCAGAGTATCGGCAAAAAAGAGCAGCTATTAATATTATTGCCAAATGCCGGTCTCAAGCAAATTAGCAATCATGTACAAGTACATAACATCATGCGCCCAACCACTGTCTATGAGCGTGAGTGTGCGATATTTGATGGTGCTAACGACTCATTGATTCAGCGTTTGGCTGATGTGCGCAACGCGGTTCTGATGATTGAAGATGAGGACGAGCTACACATTTAATGCCGACTGTATTTGGTCATTTATATTACAATTGTCTGTTATATAGCCTACTGGACTATCTTAATCGTAGAGTTGAAATGTACCATATTGCGAAAAAGGATTGACAACATTCAATAGAGACTTTATAAGGCATATATATATTGATGTATTCTTAATACCCTTGCCTAAAAATGATAGGAGTTTGTCATGAGTGACGCTGATATTGACGACGATTTTGATGATGATTTTGTCGACGATGATGATGCAAAGATGGTTGAAGAAGCTGAGACGAGCGTACGTACACGTTTAAGTAGTCTTGAAAAACGTCGGCTAATCGATAATTTGCTAGAAGAAAAGCGTTTGGCTAAAGAGTTAAAAGACGATCTAGACGACATAGACAACTTCGATGAAGACGGTGACGATTGGGATGATGACGATTTTTAATTTGTCGGCATCAGTCGTTTCAGTGGACTAAAGTGCTCTAGTGGCTACTTTTACAGCAGTGACTATTTTATTAGTGACTAAAATTATTCTACCAGTCAAATTGGTTGCCTGCTGTTTGCTACTTTTCTAGGCTTGATCGCAACCAGTTCATCTCGATAATACTTACCCGATAGAGGTTGCTTGAGTTTGATTAATTAAGCAGCCTTTAGTCTTAAAATAAGTACTCGTCCTCTTTTATTTAACCGATCGCCCACTGCGATTGATGACATCTATCTGCTAAGGAAAACCAAATTATGAGTAACCAACTAAGTTTTGATGAATTACTAGACTATTTGGACAATCAAGAAAGCCAGTTCGTGCTAGATAGTGTCGCAGCGCATGGTTTTTTGACAGCGACGGTTATCGGTCGTCCATTGCCTAACTGGATGGATGCCCTGTTCGAAGGTCACGTAAGTGAGATTCCAGACAACGTCATCGACGGTATCAAACGCTGGCGCGATTCGATCATGGCTGAGTTAAAAAACGAGACGCCGATCGAATTACCGTTTGGTGAAGATGCTGGTAACGAAGAAGTGGCGGTTGATTTTTCTGACGAGTCAGACATCGTTGCTTGGTCAATTGGTTTTGTCGATGCCATGTATGGTGATGAAGCAAGCGACTGGTTTGAAGATCAAGAAACGGCAGAAGACGTCGCAGTATTGACCTTGCCAATGATCGTACTTAGCGGTATCGATGATGAAGATCCAGAGCTGTCTGAGATGCGTAAAGACGAAGACAAAATGGTACAGATGGCCAATAGCATCGAAGGTAATTTGACTGAATTATTCTTATTATTCCATACCAACGATTAGTAATGCTAAGAAACAGCGCTATTAGTAGTGCTGTTTCTGTCTTGTCTATGCTGTATCGCAGCGCTTTGATTTACTATATATTTTATAAGTCACCGATAAGGTCATACTATGACTGTGCAACTCTCCAATCTTGAACACTTACCTAATTATCAAATCACTGAACGCCTAGACGTGGTGTACGGTAGTACCGTGCGTTCAAAGCACGTAGGTAAGGATCTGTTCGCTGGCTTAAAAAACATCGTTGGCGGTGAGCTGACGGCTTATACCGAGCTATTAGAAGAGTCACGCCAAGAGGCAATCGATCGCATGATTGTCAAGGCAGAAGCATTAGGTGCTGATGCGGTGGTCGGTCTACGTTTTTCAACTTCTAGCATCGCCCAAGGTGCCTCAGAGCTGTTTGTTTATGGTACAGCGGTCAAGGTCGCGCCGATATCACAGCAGCAGTATCAAAACCCGCCAAGCGATGGTTACAACCATTCTAATCAAAATGTGAGTACTCAAACCCAAGTCGCACCCGATGATTTACCGCGTTTCAACCCTTTTGGTTAATCCTATAATCCTATAATACTAAAAACTACAATACCAAATCCTATAATGCTAAAAGCACCGATGCTTTTTATGATGAGAAACGTGCTATGAATGACTCACTCACGCAAGTGCTCATCAACTATGGGCCGTTTGTCTTCTTATTCGCGGCTGGCTGGTTCTTTGGATCGCGCCATGAGCGTCAGCATTTGGCACAGCTAAGCGTAGCAGAGCAAGCATTGGGCGATATCACTGTCTCAAGCGAACGCTTATACCGTCCCAAGTTAGCAGCGGGTAGTGAAGGCGAGCTTGTGCTTGGTAGTGTCGTCATCGCTCAAGATTACTTCAAAATGATCATCGCTCGCGTACTAAGCGTCTTTGGCAAAAACTTAACCACCTATGAGACTTTACTAGATCGTGCACGCCGCGAAGCCATCGTTCGTATGCGGACTGAGGCAAAAGCCAAAGGCTACACGCATATCTACGGGTTACGTCTTGAGGTAACCAATGTCAACCAATTAGGCAGTATGGTCGAAGCCATCGCCTACGGTACAGCGGTTATCAGTATTGACCATATTAAACCCATATCTGCTATAAATCACAAAATCCCCGCTTAAATCATTTCTAGTTTATTTTCAAGTGTAAAAACCTATAATTGACTGACGAGTAGTCAGAAAAATCAAAACCATACACTTTTACAACGATATACTGAATTTTGCCGTTCCGTTATTATTTCGGTTCGTAGTAACCAGTTTTATCAAAAATTGTCGGTTTAAAAACACGACTATATGAAAAAGTGTCATATAAAGAGCTGACAACGTCGGTGGCTTTTACCCAAGATATCAGCAGGATTGGCTGATTGAGCATGACGAGGTTGTCATAAACCTGCCCGTGTAAGGGCTCTATCTACAAGGATGTAGTTATGGAAGGTGTTGAGTTAGTCACGTTTGTAAATGCAAAAGTCATTCCCATTAGTATCTTTTTGATTATGATGGGAATGGGACTGTCCTTAGTTACCAATGATTTTAAGAGAGTCGTCAAATACCCTAAAGCGGTCGCCATAGGCTTGACCAATCAGCTAATATTCTTACCATTGGTAGGTTTTGCCTTGGCAACCACCATGTCTCTCGAGCCAGAGTATGCCGTTGGGGTTATGTTGCTGGTACTGTGTCCTGGTGGCACGACATCGAATCTATTTACCTATTTAGCCAAAGGTGACGTTGCACTTTCGGTCACCATGACCGCTATTGCCAGTGTCATTACCGTATTTACTATTCCTATCGTCCTCAGTTTTTCGCTCGTATACTTTATGGGTGCGGGTAGTGAGTTTCAGTTGCCAGTGGTCAAGACCATGATTAGCTTAATTGCACTGACTATCTTACCCGTTAGTATTGGTATGTTGATCAAACGCTATGCGCCTAACGCGGCAGACAAGGGACAGGTGATGGTGTCTCGTTTTGGCGTGATATTTTTGAGCTTCTTGGTACTTTTCTTAAGCTATGTGCAACGAGATATTATCGTTGAAGCGTTAATTGCTACTGGCCCTGTGGCATTGATATTGAACGTATCGACGATGGCGCTTGGTTATTACACCAGTAAATGGTTCGGTCTAAATCCTGCACAAAGACGCTCGATTACTATGGAAGTCGGCCTACAAAACAGTACGCTTTCAATGTTTATGGCACTGACGCTATTGGCTAACTATAAGATGTCGATGACGCCAGCCATTTATACGCTAATCATGTTCTTGACCGCTGGTATTATGGTCAGAGTATTTACTGCCCAACACAATAAAGTCAAAAGAACCGAGATAGAAAACAGCGTATTGGCAGCCCGTAGAATGTAAGAGGTTTAAGATAACCGTAGTAACGCATTGTTGCGCTAGTTGAGCCGTACTTGGCAAAAAATCAACAATGTATGATGCGATAAAATAAGCCTATAATCCGCTTTTTATAATGAAGCGTGTTATGGGCTTTTGGGTTCAATGCTCGTTTTAACCCAAACCAGTTTTAGCTCAAGTCTAGAATCTTCGTCTGTCCATTTTCGCTCTTGCCTCGGCGGCTTGCTCTTTCACTTTTTCAATTTCAAATAAGAACGTACGGTTTTTAAGCACCGCGACGAATACCACGCCGCCGACCGTATTACCCACTAAGACCACGACTAAAAATACCAAGTAGCGCCAGAGACTGACAGTATTGCCATACAGCAGCGCTGAAAATACCTCGATATTACCCACGATACTATGATGCAAGCCTAAAAATCCAATGCTACCAGTGATAAGCGTTACCAGTACGATACGGCTGAGCGTATCTCGTGCAGAAGTTACTAGCCATGCGGCTACACCCATCATCCAACCTGCCAGCACGGCGCTACCAAAAATAACCCACCACTTAAAACCTAAGATATGCTCGGCATAAACATCGATAGCATGGTCTGTAAACAGGTGCATATGCAGTCCTAGACCAATCATTAACGCCGCAAAGATACAGCCGCCAACGATATTACCAGCGATGACGATGCCCCACAGCCGCAGGAGCTTGTGCAGCGGTTCAATTTTATTTAAGACAGGCAGGCTCAAGAGGGAAGTCTGCTCTGTAAATAATAACGACTGACCAATCACTACGATAATAAAGCCGATCGGATACAGCAGTGACGACAGCACCATGGCATAGCGACTTGGTATCACATCATTAAGTAGGGCAAACGCTGATAAAATCATAAAAAAGCTGATGCCAATCTCTAGCCCAGCCGTAAAAGCACTGGTAAATAACGAACCAAGTGAACGCTCAAAGGTTTCTTTTGCGTGGATAACTTGCTCGACTAAGATACTGGCGTAGCTTTTCGCTTGGCTTAGATTGTCATCACTGGCAACCTTTTTGATGGTTTCTTTGTCTTCGTCGCTGATTTCTTCTGGTAAGTCATCGTTTTCTAAGTCTTCGGTGGCTTTAATAGGTTCGTCTGCGTCACTATCTGAAGTTTCGTTTGCATGACTGTCTGTAGTGTCGTCTGCGTCATTATCTACCTCAATGTCTTTAGAAGGGCTGCCGCTTTCTTTTGGTGTATCGCCATCTTCAGGCACAGGAGTAGTGGTACTCGCATTTGTACGCTCATCGTTTGGTCGATTAGCCTGAGAATCATGGTCATGCTCGGTATCTTGGGACACGGTTGGCTCGCTAGTTATAGGCTAATGATTTTGCTGCATAAGTAATCTCTATTATATTTCTCATTCTTCTGATTGCTGTTGTTAATTGATTAACAATTTGAGTAATAAATCGCCTTCAGGCTTTATAAATTGTCTTACCATCTAACAAAATCTGCCTATCTGCGTTAAAATCACACTATCAACTATTTTTCCTGTTTTTATAGCGTTTTGCGCTATCTCATTTTGACCACATTCATTATCAACAATAAGATCACCCTATTATGAGCAATCCTAATACCGATACCAGCATTGATAGCAATGCGAAAACCAATCTGACCCAGTCGATCCAAGCGGCGCTAAGCCAATTAGAGAGCGCCTATAACCCTGCGGAAGTCGAAGCAGGTATGTATCAAGGCTGGGAAGAAAGCGGCTATTTTCAGCCGACTTTTGACAAAGACGAATCGTTTTCTATTGCGCTACCACCGCCAAACGTCACGGGCTCGCTACACATGGGTCACGGTTTTAACAACGCTATTATGGATGCGCTCACCCGTTATCACCGTATGGATGGTGACAATACGCTGTGGCAACCAGGTACGGATCATGCGGGTATCGCCACTCAGATGGTTGTTGAGCGTCGTCTGGAAGCGCAAGGTATCAAGCGCCGTGATATGACGCGTGCAGACTTTATCGATAAAGTATGGGAGTGGAAAGAAGAGTCAGGCGGCAATATCACTAGCCAAATTCGTCGTTTGGGCAGCTCGGTTGATTGGTCGCGTGAGCGCTTTACCATGGATGATGGTCTGTCTAACGCGGTAAAGGAAGTATTCGTTCGTCTGTTTGATGATGGTTTGATCTATCGTGGTAAGCGTTTGGTCAACTGGGATCCAAAATTCCAAACCGCACTGTCTGATCTAGAAGTCGAAAACCACGACGAAAAAGGCAGCCTGTGGCATTTCCGCTATCATTTCACCGATACAGACCTAACCACCCAAGATGGCAAAAACTATCTGGTCGTTGCTACTACGCGTCCTGAAACGCTTCTTGGTGATACCGCTGTCGCGGTCAACCCTAGCGATGAACGTTATGCACACCTAGTCGGAAAAACCATTACCTTGCCAATCACGGGTCGTGTCGTGCCTATCGTTGCTGATGACTATGTCGAAAAAGACTTTGGTACAGGCTGTGTGAAAATCACGCCTGCGCACGATTTTAATGACTATGAGCTAGGTCGTCGCCATAGCTTGCCATTGATTAATATCCTTGATGAGCGCGCCAATATCCTACCAGCGATGGAAGTCTATCCTGACTTGCAAACGCGTGAGCCAGAGCTAGAGACTACACCGAGCGAGTATGCAGGACTTGAGCGTTTTGCCGCTCGTAAGTTCCTTGTAGAGCAAGCAGGCGAGCAGGGCTGGCTAGAAGATATCGAAGACTACGCACTAAAAGCCCCGCGTGCTGAGCGTGGCGGTACAATCGTTGAGCCGTGGTTGACCGATCAGTGGTATGTCGCGGTCAAAGAGCTTGCCAAGCCTGCGATTGACGCAGTAGAAGACGGCAGCATCGAGTTCGTCCCTGCGCAGTACAAAAACATGTATATGGCGTGGATGACCGATCTACAAGACTGGTGCATCAGCCGTCAACTCTGGTGGGGACATCGTATCCCTGCATGGTATGACGATGCGACAGGTGAAATCTATGTCGCCCGTGACGAAGCGGAAGTACGCACTAAATACAATCTAAGCGACGATGTAAAACTGCGCCAAGATGATGATGTGCTTGATACGTGGTTCAGCTCTGGTCTCTGGACGTTCAGTACGCTTGACTGGGCAGACGTCAACGCCGATCCCCGCGTGATGGACACCTTCCATCCAACCAGCGTGTTGGTGACAGGTTTTGACATTATCTTCTTTTGGGTGGCCCGCATGATCATGATGACCATGCACTTCGTGAAAAACGAAGATGGCACGCCGCAAGTACCGTTTAAGACCGTTTATGTGCATGGTCTGGTACGTGATGGCAATGGTCAAAAAATGTCAAAATCGAAAGGTAATGTCTTAGATCCGATCGATCTAATCGACGGTATTGAGCTAGAAGCGTTGGTAGAAAAACGCACCAGCAATATGATGAATCCAAAAGACGCGGCCAAAATCGAAAAGCAAACGCGTAAAGAGTTTCCAGAAGGCATCCCAGCGTATGGTACGGATGCACTGCGCTTTACCTTTACCTCATTAGCCAGTACGGGTCGCGATATTAACTTTGATCTAAAGCGTGTCGAGGGCTATCGTAACTTCTGTAATAAAATTTGGAACGCTAGTCGTTTTGTCCTCATGAACTGTGTCGATGGTGACAGCAATGCCAAGCCTATCGATCAAGCGGCGAATCCCGACGTATGGGAATTACCAGAAAAATGGATCATGAGCCGTCTGAACTCTAGTATCACAGATATTCATCAGCATTTTGCTCAGTACCGTCTCGATATGGTTAGCCAAGATATCTATGAGTTTATCTGGAATGAGTACTGTGATTGGTACGTTGAGCTTGCCAAAGCCAGCCTAAATGATGACTCAGTATCTGACGAGCGCAAAGCGCAAATCCGCTATGTACTACTGCACGTACTAGAGACCGCGCTACGTTTCACCCATCCAATCATGCCGTATCTGACTGAGCAAATCTGGCAGACCATCGCACCGCTACTAGGTCGTAAAAACACCGATAGCATCGTGGTCGCTGACTATCCACAAACTGATGCCAGCCAAATCAGTGAGCAGACTGAAGCGGATATGGCGTGGCTACAAGAGCTAATCGCGAGCGTCCGTAACATCCGTGGTGAGATGAAACTGGGTAACGCGGTACGTCTGCCAGTGCTACTACAAAACGTCTCTAGCGACGAAGATGCGCGTCTGTCACGTATCAAAAACCAGTTCAAAGCGCTTGCCAAAGTCGAGAGCTTAGAGATCGTCAAAGAAGGTGATGACGTGCCGCTATCGTCATCAAGTATGGTCGGTCAGCTACGGGTACTCGTACCGATGAAAGGGCTAATCGATCCTACGGCTGAGCTGGCACGTTTGGGCAAAGCGCATGAAAAACTACAGAAGCAAGCTGACGGTATCGCTCGTAAGCTAGGTAATGAAGGCTTTGTCAGTAAAGCGCCTGCGGAAGTGGTCGATGCTGAGAAAGCGAAACTGGCTGAGCTAGAAGGGCAGTTGACGGCGATGACGGCGCAGATGGAAGAGTTGAAAGCGTTGTAGGTCCTTAGCTATTGTTAAGTGTAAAAAAGCTACCTAATTAGGTGGCTTTTTTTATAATTGATTTAAATTTAGTCAGTAGTTTGAATTTCTGCTAATGTCATCTCATTAAATGTAATCGTATATTAAGAGAGAATTAAGGTGAATAATAAAATTATGAGAAGCGAAGCAGAAATTTTTGATGACCTTGCTAAACTATGTAATTCCAAAGGTTATTTACATGCGATTGCATATTTTTGCTTTAGAGATAATGTCATAAGTGTCAATGATGAGGTTCGTAAAGAAGATATATTAAAACAGTATGGAGATGATCGACTTTTAAGAACTGAGATATCTACTTTAATTGGATTAGCATGTCTAAGCGCGCTAGATTTGACAGTACCTCATCATGATGAAATTGAGAAGTATATTAACAAAACAGAAAGTCTGCTTCATGAGCTTCATGAGTCAATGAACCCTGCTGTAGAGGACATGTTTAAACTAGATGAAAAAAATCAATTAGTTCAGGACTTTAATCCGTTTCAACAAGGTGTATTTCTTAGGGAGCCAATATTCTATGGCGGAGAGTCAGCTTATGATTTCCAGTATAGAGATTTATCAAGACTAAAATATAAGTCAGATGAAGATTGGATAATAAATAACAAAGGCTATTCTATAGATGAGTTATTTGAAGTAGTTAATGCAGTTAGAAGCTTGCAACTAGATAAGATGAATCAAGCTCTACCTGAAATGCTCAAAAAGCATCCAGGAGATTGGACTTATCTTGATGCTCATATTTTCTCGGTTGAAGAAGTCGTACTAAAATTAAAATCAAGTTTTGAAATAGCTACTGTTAGAAAAATAATCGAGTCATTTGTTAGTAATGAGAATTATAGTTTCAGCGCTCTTGATGACTTTAATCAAAAAAATGCCTTTCCAATAATACAAATATACGAAGATCAATATATTTTGTTTCAAAGCTATAGTTTATTTGAAGCCTTGTATGAATCCCCCTTTTTTTGGTTTATCAATGATAAAAACTACCGTAATCAAGCAATGACTAATAGAGGGAAATTTACAGAAGAGTTTTCTGCTGCAAGATTGTCCTTAGTTTTCGAAAATAGTAGAGTTTTTCCAAATGTAAT
>NZ_PJAT01000099.1 GCF_002836715.1 Psychrobacter sp. 4Dc | reverse complement strand
AAAATGGCACAACTGATCTACTAACTACCTTTAACTGATATTAATAGCCCCTTTAAATATTATTAATAATAAATATCATTGCTTTAAGTAAGGTTTTATTTAGTAATTGTCTTGAAATAGATGTATATATACCTTATATAAGTGACAGATAACAGTAGGCACTAGACTAAGATAATCCTTAGAGGTGCTATTGAGAATACCAATTATAAAAGGATATAGACATGAGATTTGAGAAGTTTACTCAAAAACTGCAGTCCGCCATTCAAGAAGCACAAAGCCTAGCATTAGGTCGCGATCATACAGGTATCGATCCTGTGCATTTGCTCGCCGTGTTGCTACAAGATGAGTCTAATTTATCTATCTGCCAACAAGCAGGTGCTTCTATCCCAGCGCTAAAAAATGGCGTTGCTAAAGCTTTAGATAACCAAGCGACCATTTCGGAACCGACAGGTGACGTCAACCTAAACCCAAACTCGGTCAAAATCTTGAATTTGGCAGATCGTCAGGCGCAAAAAGAAGGCGATGATTTTATCGCGACGGAATGGGTGATGTTAGCACTCGCTGAGCAGGGCGAAACCAAAAAGATATTTGAAAGTGCTGGCGTAACGGCAAGCAAACTAAAAGCGGTAATTGAGCAATTACGCGGTGATGATACGGTAAATAACCAAAACGCTGAAGATCAGCGTGATGCGCTTAACAAGTACACGATCAACCTGACTGAACAAGCAGAGCTTGGCAAGCTAGATCCAGTGATTGGCCGTGACGAAGAGATCCGCCGTACCATTCAGGTACTATCACGCCGTACCAAAAACAACCCTGTGCTTATCGGTGAGCCGGGCGTCGGTAAAACGGCCATCGTAGAAGGCTTGGCACAAAAAATTATCAATGGTGACGTGCCAGAAGGGCTACGCCGTAAAGAAGTACTGTCGTTGGATTTAGGCGCGCTCATTGCGGGCGCAAAATTCCGCGGTGAGTTCGAAGAGCGCCTCAAAAGCGTATTGAGCGACTTGGCCAAGCAAGAAGGCAATGTCATCCTATTCATCGATGAGCTGCATACGATGGTCGGGGCGGGTAAATCTGAAGGTGCAATGGATGCGGGTAATATGCTAAAACCTGCATTGGCACGCGGTGAACTGCATTGTGTCGGAGCGACGACGCTTGATGAATACCGCAAGTACATCGAAAAAGATGCCGCGCTTGAGCGTCGTTTCCAAAAAGTACTGGTCGATGAGCCAACGGTCGAAGATACCATTGCGATATTACGGGGTCTAAAAGAGCGTTACGAGCTGCATCACGGCGTCGATATTCAAGACAGTGCCATTATCGCTGCTGCGCGCATGAGTCACCGCTATATCACCGATCGTAAGCTACCAGATAAGGCGATTGATTTAATTGATGAAGCGGCCAGTCGTCTGCGCATGGAGATGGATAGTAAACCTGAATCATTAGGTAAGCTTGATAGCCGCTTGATTCAATTAAAAATGCAGCGTGAAGTGCTCAAAAATGAAGAAGATGCTGGCGCGCAAGCCGAGCGTAAAGTGCTCGATGCGCAAATAGCGGAATTGGAAAAAGAGTATGCTGATCTCAACGAGGTTTGGCAGGCAGAGAAAGCATTGGTTAAAGGCAGTCAACAGCTAAAAGACGAGCTAGATAAAGCCCGTATTGCGTATGACAAGGCTAGCCGCGAAGGCGATTATGAGACCATGAGTAAGCTGCAATACGAAACCATTCCGCAGTTAGAACGTCGTATTCATGAGTCTGACTTGGCTGAGCAAAAAGAGCAGACAGGTGAAGGTAGCGGTGTGAAATTGCTACGTAACAAGGTGACAGACAACGAAATCGCCGAAGTGGTTGCGGCCGCGACTGGTATTCCAGTCAGCAAAATGATGCAAGGCGAGCGTGACAAGATGATCGCAATGGAAGAAAAGCTCCATGAGCGCGTCATCGGTCAAAACGAAGCGGTCGAATCAGTGGCCAATGCGGTACGTCGTAGCCGTGCAGGCTTGTCTGATCCAAACCGTCCTTCTGGTTCTTTCTTATTCTTAGGACCTACTGGTGTGGGTAAAACCGAGCTGACCAAATCACTAGCAAACTTTTTGTTTGACTCTGAAGATGCAATTGTACGTATCGACATGAGTGAGTATATGGAAAAACACAGTGTCAGCCGTTTGGTAGGCGCGCCTCCAGGTTATGTCGGTTATGAAGAAGGCGGTACGTTGACTGAAGCAGTACGCCGTAAGCCATATAGCGTCATATTGTTCGATGAAGTAGAGAAGGCGCATCCTGATGTGTTCAACATCTTGTTGCAAGTATTGGACGACGGCCGCTTGACCGATTCGCAAGGTCGTGTGGTAGATTTCAAGAACACTGTAATCATCATGACCAGTAATTTGGGTTCGCATAAGATTCAAGAGATGGTTGGCGAGAGCTATGAGGATATCAAAGCGGAAGTAATGGATTCTGTTGGGCAGCATTTCCGTCCAGAGTTCGTCAACCGTATTGACGAGATCGTGGTCTTCCATCCGCTTGGTATGTCACAGATGGCAGGTATTGCGGATATTCAATTGAATCGTTTACGTCAGCGTATCCAAGAGCGTGAGATGGATATTGAGTTATCAGCGGATGCGATGAATAAATTGGTTGCCGTGGGTTATGACCCTGTTTATGGCGCTCGTCCTTTGAAGCGTGCCATTCAACAAGAGATCGAAAACCCATTGTCATTAAAACTCTTGGCGGGCGATTTTGTCGCTGGTGATATTATCAAAGTCGATGTTGGTGCTGACGACAAGCTAACTTTTGATAAGCTTAGAATGAGCTAATGTCATTGGCTTTGACGTCTTTATGACTCAACTGTACGTTTAAAACAAACCCCTCATCTACAATCGTAGGTAAGGGGTTTTTTATTTATAAGACGCGTTCTACGTTACTGTTTTTTTACCATTTAAATATCTCTTAAATATCAAGACTATGCTATAACTAAATCAATGAATAATAGTATCAGTATCAACTGAATGGAGAAACAGAACGATGACAGCCCATATTGAACGTATAAATATACCTTTAACTTCGCCACTAATCATTGCAGCATTATTGTTTAGCACTGCTGCGTGCTCCAATCCTTCAGCAGTAAGTACTAGTAATAATAAAAGTACCACAACAGAGTCTAAAGAGATTTCTACTTCAGATAACGATACTCAAACCGCCACACAAACCACCACACAAAAAGATACTAGCAAGCCTGACTTTACCACTAAGGCAATCGCTACCTTTGATGAGCCTTGGGCCATGACAGCACTACCCAGTATAGATAGCAAAGCGCCAAAATTACTAGTAACACAAAAAACAGGTGAGCTATTTATCGTAGATACCGCGACGGATAATAAGTCCAAAATCGAAGGCGTTCCTACAGTCGCTTACGGTGGTCAAGGCGGTTTAGGAGACATCATCGTGGCTCCAGATTTTGCGACGTCCAATACCGTTTATCTTAGCTACGCGGAAGCAGGAACAGGAAGTGATAGTAATAAATTTGGTGCTAAGGTTATCAAAGCGACACTCTCAGGATTAGAGACAGCCACACCTACCTTGCAAGATATCACGCCTATCTGGCAACAGTCTCCGAAAGTCACAGGGCAGGGACATTATAGTCATCGTTTGCTGTTTTCACCCGATGGCCGCTATCTATATATCAGCTCAGGCGAGCGTCAAGACAAAGACCCAGCACAAGACATGAATGGCAATCTGGGTAAGATAATACGGTTGAGTCCTGATGGTAACACCCCGACAGACAATCCGTTTACTGTTAATGAGTTGGCCAAACAGTTTTGGACCATCGGACATCGCAATGTGCTTGGTATGGCATTTGACGATAGTGGACAGCTTTGGGCGCATGAAATGGGACCAAAAGGTGGTGATGAATTTAATCTGATTAAAAAAGGCAAAAACTACGGCTGGCCGATTGTATCAAATGGTCGTAATTATTCAGGCACACCAATCCCAGATCACGACACTCGTCCTGATTTTGAAATGCCCAAAATCACATGGACGCCCGTTATTTCACCGTCATCACTGAGTCTATATACGGCTGGTAGCCACAATGACTTTCCAGCATTACAAGGCGATTTTTTAATCAGTGGTTTATCTTCAAAAGCGCTTATTGTCGTAAGTATCGATGAAGATGATAGTGCTACTGAACGCTATCGTTATGACATGGGTGAGCGTGTCCGCAGCGTACTGGCTGTTGATGGGCAGGTCTGGGCATTGGAAGATGGTGATGGTGGACGATTACTCAGATTATTGCCTAAGTAACATCATGATAAAGCTGCTTTTACATCTGTATTTATGTAGACATTTTAAAAAAACTATCAATCTTATTAGAATAAGTTAAAGGTTTTATCAAGTTTTATTTTGTAATTGATTGATAGTTAAAGCCTATTTTGTTAAGGTAATATTCCTTAAATTTTGAGACTTGCACATGGAAGAAGTAAAAGTAGGCAGATTAGGACCTTTTCCACGGGTGAGTAAACCTGTGTTTATTACATCGTCACTGTTGATCGTTGGATTTATTATTTTCGGTGCGCTTTTCACTGAAACAGCAGGGGCAGTTTTTAGTTTTTTACAGAATTTTATTACCGATAAGTTCGGTTGGTTATTTATTATCTTAGTGAATACAGCGCTCGGGCTTTGCATTTACTTAGGAATGAGTCGCTATGGTGATATTCGTTTAGGCAATCAAACGGAGCGACCGCAGTACAATCTGTTTTCTTGGATTGGCATGTTGTTCTCTGCGGGTATTGGTATTGGTCTCGTCTATTGGGGTACAGCGGAGCCGTTGTATCACTTTATGGCACCACCAATGGGCGAGGCCGAAACGGTTGAAGCCGCAAAGCAAGCGATGAATATCTCATTTATGCATTGGGGTCTACACGCTTGGGGCATCTATACGATTGTGGCACTGTCGTTAGCGTATTTTCATTTTCGTCGCGGTTTGCCTTTATCGATTCGCTCAACCTTGTATCCTTTACTTGGCAAAAGAATCTATGGCCGCTGGGGGCATACGGTCGATATCTTGGCCGTGTTTGGTACGATGTTTGGTGTGGTCACCTCACTCGGGCTTGGAGTGATGCAGATCAATGCGGGACTTGAGAAACTATTTGGCATGCCGAATAGTCTCACTGTACAGTTCGGTTTGATAGCTTTCATCACAGCGCTTGCAGCCGCTTCCGTTATGATGGGTCTGGATAAAGGTATTAAGCGCCTTAGTGATATCAATATCGGTTTTACAATCGTTTTATTGGTATTCATGGTTGCTTTAGGGCCAACGCTCTTTATATTTGATAGCTTTATCGAAAATATCGGCAACTATCTGACCGTGATCGTGCCTTTGGGTACGTGGGGCGAGTCTTATAGTGGAACAGATTGGCAAAGTGCTTGGACGATATTTTATTGGGCATGGTGGGTGAGCTGGGCACCATTCGTTGGTATCTTTATTGCCCGTATCTCTCGTGGCCGTACCATCCGTGAGTTTACGTTTGGGGTGCTATTAATCCCTATGCTTATCTTGTTCTTTTGGTTCACGACCTTTGGTGGCGTAGCGATTCACATGGAGCTTGCCTCTGCTGTGACAGGTATTAGCCCAGGGTTGGTTGAAGCAGTACAAGCAGACACGGGTAGCGCAATCTTTAAGCTGGTTGAGTACTACCCACTAGCCAAACCGATTACGTTAATGATTGTTGTCATGATTATGCTTTGGTTTGTAACTTCGTCAGATTCAGCCAGTTTTGTTATTGACATGTTGACCGCTGGTGGTGATACCAATCCACCAAAGATTCAGCGTTTGTTTTGGGCAACCACAGAAGGCGTTATCGCTGCCATATTGTTAGCGGCTGGTGGATTGTCTGCTTTGCAGGCAGCTGCCATCGTAGCAGGATTGCCATTTGCTTTAGTGGTTTTTGTCATAATGTATGCGTTGTTGCGGGGCCTTAGCCGTGACCGTTTGATTCTATATCGAGCGCAGCAAAGCTTTATCACAGATGAATCAGCAGATCATAACTCAGCTGATGAGTTTGTTGACGAGCATCTACTAAAAGGGCCACCTAAGATTGTAAAAGGTGAATAAAAGCAGGTGAAAGTAAGACAACTACTCAAGCTTTTAACAGAAGAAGCCCCAATTTATTTTTAAATTGGGGCTTCTTTATTGGGTGAAGATACTTAAATTTATTCAGGACAGATTCGGATTGCTGAAAATTATTACCGAAATGTTACTACCATTTCTATACATTCGGCAGTATTTACAAGGTGTTATATTTGATAATTCGTTCATACCTTGGTATGGTTACGCACTTTTTTGGGGATATACCTATGGATCATGTAAAAGTTGGCCGATTAGGCCCTTTTCCGCGGGTAAGCAAACCTGTATTTTTGACTTCAGCAATCTTGATACTAGCGTTCATTATTTTTGGCGCTTTATTCAATGAACAAGCAGAAGTAGTATTTAACCAAGCAAAAGCATTTGTCTCTTTACGCTTTGGCTGGTTCTTTATTGTCGTGGTCAATTTAACATTGGTCATGAGTATTTATATGATATTTAGCCGCTACGGCGATATCAGACTCGGTCATCAGAACGAGAGGCCAGAGTACAATATGGTTTCTTGGATTGGTATGCTGTTTTCAGCTGGTATCGGTATTGGGCTGCTTTACTGGGGCACTGCTGAGCCGCTGTATCATTTCATGGCACCACCATTAGGCGAGGCGGAGACAGTTGCCGCTGCCAAGCAAGCGATGAATATCTCGTTCCTACATTATGGTCTACATGTATGGGCGCTATATGGCATGGTTGCGCTATCGCTGGCATATTTTCATTATCGAGTAGGTTTACCACTGGCTATCCGTTCGACACTTTATCCAATATTGGGTAAAAAGATCTACGGCGGTTGGGGGCATACGGTAGATACGCTTGCCGTATTTGGTACGATGTTTGGGGTAGTGACCACGTTAGGTCTTGGCGTCTTGCAGATTAACTCAGGCCTTGAGACGTTATTTGGTATACCCAATAATATTACGGTGCAGATTATTTTGATTGGCCTTATCACCATGCTAGCAGGGTTATCTCTGTTTATGGGGTTGGATAAAGGCATCAAGCGTCTAAGTGATACCAATATATTGTTCACTGTGATATTGCTAAGTTTTGTGATTATCTTTGGACCTACGCAGTTTATCTTTAACAGCTTCGTAGAAAACATCGGCAACTATTTGCATCAAATCGTGCCGTTAGGTCTATGGACAGAGTCTTATAGAGGCGAAGAAAATTGGCAAGCTTCTTGGACGATTTTCTATTGGGCATGGTGGATTAGCTGGTCACCATTCGTTGGAGTATTCGTTGCACGTATCTCTCGTGGCCGTACCATCCGTGAGTTTATATTAGGCGTATTATTAATTCCTATTACGATCTTGTTTTTGTGGTTTACTGCTTTTGGTGGTTCTGCAGTAAATATGGAGTTGGTGGCAGCAGCAGACCCTAACATAGTTAGCCCAGGTCTGATCGAAGCGGTCAAAGCCGATACAGGTAGCGCTATCTTTAAATTGATGGAATCTTATCCATTAACAGGTGCGGTCAACTTGCTCATCGTGGTGATGATTGTATTATGGTTTGTTACCTCGTCAGATTCAGCCAGTTTTGTTATAGATATGCTGACATCAGGTGGTGATACCAATCCGCCAAAGATTCAGCGCTTATTTTGGGCAGGTTCTGAAGGTGTTATCGCCGCTGTATTATTGGCAGCAGGTGGTTTGAGTGCATTACAAGCGGCATCGATTGTCTCAGGGTTTCCTTTTGCTATTGTGATCGTCGTGATGATGTATTCTCTATTGCGCGGTCTCAGTCGAGATCGTTTGATACTGTATCGTAATCAGCAATGGTTCACCACAGAAGAGTCGGCAGAGCATAACTCGGCCAATGAATTCCGTGATGAAGAGTTGCTAAAAGGCCCACCAGCACTTGAGAAAGATGCTTAAGCTTTAGAGTTTATTTCTTAGCTACAAAAATACCCAGCTTATATAGGCTGGGTATTTTTATGGATGTTCAATATTTTTAATAAAAAAGCTTCCAATACAGCAGCTTTCAGTACAGCAGATCTCGATACAATCACTTTATGGATTAATTGCATTCGCCTTTTGTATAACCAATGGCTTCAGGAATATTACAGGCTGAGCAAGCATTGCTAGCCGTTCGGTAGCTAACAATTGATCCAACTTTCGTTTTTACACAGACGGGTTCATATTGTGCCGTACAGATATTATTGGCGGGGTTAGCGGGCGGGCATTGAGTCAGAGGACCTTCAAACTGCTGACTGATATCAGGACTGGATGGGGTAGGTGTTTGACCAGATGTGCCTACATTAGACATAGAGCTACAGCCCGTTAAAGCTAGAACTAATATCAATATAAGTGATGATGGTTTGAACGAAGATTGATTAATTGTGGAAAATCGACGATTGGATAGAGCTTGTTTCATAAGAAATGTCCTTATTCATAATATTCGATAGCGTCCTGTTATCGCTGATGGATTTGCCTACTGAGGCTAAACGCTTAAGCATTTATGGTAGCTCATTTGTCAGTAGCTATCTACTTAAACACCATACAAAACCCCCAAGCTTAATGAAGCTTGGGGGTTTATTTTCTGCAATCGAATACTGATATTATGACAGCATGTCTAAATGAAAGACATCTAGACTGACGACATTCGCTTATTCAGCTGGTTTGTCATCTTGATTTAGCTGCACGTACTTGTCAAAGTTTTGAGCATAATCAGTTAAATTGTCGCTTAGCATTTGGCGATACTGTTTGACATAAAACTCGACGATATCATCTTTTTCTTTGGCGAAATCATCACCTTTGACGAAGCCGATAGAGGCAACTGACGCGCTATAGCGTGCTGCAGCATACAATAAAGAAGCACCTACTTGACCTGAATGTGCTTCAGAACCTAGCTGACTGTTGGCGATACCGATGATAGCGTCAGCACGTTGATAGAATGCCTGCATTTCAGGGGTGATTTCGATGTTAGCATCAGCGTTTTGGTCTTGAATATTGTCTTGAGACATAAGCAACTCCTAATAATAAGTGTCAGTAGTTTTTAGTATATAAAAATGGTTTGTAAACGTTTTAAAGTAGTGACTCTTATAAACCAGCATCTGCTTTTAAGATATCAGCTTTGTCTGTTTTTTCCCACGTAAAGGCAGTCTCTGAGCCTGGACGACCAAAGTGTCCAAAGGTAGCAGTCTGCTGATACATTGGCTGTAGTAAGTTCAACATACGGGTAATGCCGTAAGGACGTAGGTCAAAATGTGTACGAATCAAGCGAATGATTTCATCGTTACTTATTTTGCTAGTACCAAAAGTATTAACAGAGATAGAAGTAGGCTCAGCGACACCAATTGCATAGCTGACCTGCACTTCGCAGCGCTCAGCAAGACCTGCTGCTACGATGTTTTTGGCAACATAACGTACCGCGTAAGCAGCACTGCGATCCACTTTTGAAGGATCTTTACCACTGAACGCACCGCCACCATGACGTGCCATACCGCCGTAAGTATCAACAATAATTTTACGACCAGTCAAACCAGCGTCACCGACAGGACCACCAATCACAAACTTACCAGTTGGGTTGATATGATAGCGTGTGCCAGCGTGTAGCAAATCAGCTGGTAGCACTTGCTTGATGATAGATTCCATCACGGCTTCTTGTAGGTCTGACTGCGAGATGCTTGGATCATGCTGTGTTGATAATACAATAGCATCGATAGCAACAGGACGATTGCCGTCATACTTCAAGGTTACCTGCGCTTTGGCATCTGGACGTAACCAAGGTAGCTCGCCTGCGCGGCGCAGCTCCGACTGACGCTCCATCAAACGATGGGCATACTCGATAGGCGCTGGCATCAGTACTTCGGTCTCATTACTGGCATAACCAAACATTAAGCCTTGGTCGCCTGCACCTTGCTCTTCAGGATCGCTACGATCGACGCCTTGCGCGATTTCAGGAGATTGTTTGCCTAGCATGTTGATGACTGCACAAGTCTCGCCATCGAAGCCTAAGTCTGAATGGTGATAGCCGATGCCATTTACGGTGTCACGAACCAGACGCTCTAAATCGATATTTGCGGTTGTAGTGATTTCACCTGCAAGTATGACGGCACCTGTTTTTACTAAGGTTTCGCATGCCACACGTGCGTGCAGATCTTCACGTAAGATAGCGTCAAGGATAGCATCTGATATTTGGTCAGCCATTTTATCAGGATGGCCTTCGCTCACAGATTCTGAGGTAAATAAGTTGTATTCACGCATAATGGGATCGCTTAATTGAATCAATAAGGGTAGGAAAAGCAGCACATCTAGTGCTGCTCTAATTAATTTTGACCACGCATTTACGCGGCAGATAATCGGTATTTCTTAATTTAAAATCGGTTTTGACTAAAATCTTTGCTAATAAATATGACCAAAGGATGAGCGGACTATCATTTAATCAATATATAAAATGATACTGCCTCGCTCTGATATGGTCTTGGCGGTAACGAGTTGGGTCAGTACTTGCCCTAATAGACAACGCTAATGTGCAGATTGCCTTATCAGAAGCAGGGTAATGGCCAAAATCTCTTAACGTAAAATAGGGTTATTCTACCTTGAAACGTTATAAAACTCTAGTGAGCAACACTTACTCTACTATCAAAAAAGCGAAAGAGGATTCCACCCGACATTAGGGTGGAGGTGAATTCCGCATCACTGGCTAACCTCGTTGGTTCTGAATATATTGCTTAATAAGATCTAATGGCGCACCGCCACAAGAGCTTGCAAAGTAGGAGCGTGACCAAAGCACAGGCTTGGAATAAGCTGCTCTTAAATCAATAAAATCCCCCCTCATTCGTCTACTGGTGACTGACTTCAAGTTATTAACCAATTTGCTTAATTGCACCGTTGGCGGGTACTGGATAAGCATGTGGATATGATCTGCTCCACCGTTACATTCTTTTAATTCAGCATCAAAGCTCTTGCATACCTCAGTGACACACTCACTAAAATAATCATGATGCAGCTCACCTAAAACTTTTTTTCGATACTTAGTAATAAAAACCAAATGAACGTGGAGGTTAAAGGCAGCATGGCGGTTTTTATATATCTCACTCATTGTGATAAAAACTCTTAAATGCTAATATCATAAGTATATTACCAAACACACTCATTAATAAAGAACGCATTTATGAAAATCAACAAAGCGTATAAATTTAGGCTTGAGCCTAATGCAGAGCAGGAGATTATTCTAAATAATCTTGTCGGCTCTGCACGTTTTGTTTGGAATCAAATGCTAGTGATCTCATTTGAGATGTTTGCTAAAGATGAGTTTATCAATGCCACGAACCTCGTTAATAAAATCATGGATCTAAAGAGCAATCCTGATTTCGAGTTCTTAAAAAGCAGCTCAAACGCTGTCTCTTTACAACAAAAAGTACGTGATCTGGCATCGGCTTGGTCACGTTTCTTTAATCCTAAAGTACATGCCAGATTGAAAGAAAATAAAAAGAAACCTCGTAAACCCAAGTTTTTTAAACTGGCTGATGGCACAGAAATTCAACGACGACCATTGATGCCACAATTTAAGCGCAAATCCGATGGGCGTGACTCAATTCGGTTGGTTCAGTTTGATAAATACTGCCGTGTTAAGGGCAATCGAGTAAAACTACCGAATGGCGTGGGCTTGGTGAAGTTTAGAAAATCGCAAGACATTATTGGCACGATTAAAAATGTCACCATTAGCAAGAAATCAGGTCGCTGGTATGTGTCGTTTGGCACAGAGCGCGAGCTGACAGAGAACCCTCGTCATCCATCTAAAAGCGCTATTGGCTTGGACGTGGGCATCAGCAAACTACTCACCACCTCAAACGGTGAATATATTAAACCCAAAAACAGCTTTAAAGCCAATCAACTCAAACTTGCCAAACTGCAACGTGGTTTGGCGAAAAAAGTGAAATTCAGTGAAAACTGGAAAAAGCAAAACCGCAAGATTCAAAAACTCCACAGCCACATCGCCAACATCAGACATGACTACTTGCATAAGATCACCACCAGCATCAGCAAAAGCCACGCCATGATTGCTTGTGAAGATTTAAAAGTCGCCAATATGTCTAAATCAGCCATTGGTACGGTGAAGAACAAAGGTCGTCATGTCAAAGCCAAGTCAGGATTAAATAAATCCATCCTAGATCAAGGATGGGGCATGATGGTCAATATGCTTGAGTACAAGCAGCAATGGCGCGGTGGGTTACTGGTTAAAGTAAATCCACGATACACTAGCCAAACCTGCTCTGAATGCCAGCATATCGCTGTTGATAACAGACAAACTCAGGCAAAATTTGAGTGCGTCAAATGCATGTATGTTGCGAACGCTGATTTTAATGCGGCTCGTAATATATTAGCGGCAGGACATGCCGTTTTGTCTGCGGAGGGAGGATGCAGTAAAGGTCGCCCGTTGAAACAGAAAACAAGCGACCTTCGTGAGAAAGTCGCCTAAGAGCGTTTGCTTTTAGAATCCCCCACTTGAGCTTGGCGAAAGTGGGGGGAGTATGTCAAAAGAAATGCTCAACAAGCAGTTCACGGCAATCAAAGGTGGTTACTGGATAGCGGTTTATCTAGGTAAGTGATTAGCTAGCATCAGCATCTGCTTAAAATGAACAATACGTTACAACTCTAAAAATGCAGCTTTATCTTTAAACATACATTCTTCATAGACAGGACAGGCGCCGCATTTGGGTGTGCGAGCCTGACAGGTATAGCGGCCATGTAAGATAAGATAATGATGGGCGTCTACGATGAATTCTTCTGGGATGCGCTCGACCAACTTTTTTTCGACAATGAGTACGGTTTTGCCAGTGGCAAGCCCAGTACGATTGCCCACACGGAAGATATGCGTGTCAACGGCCATGGTCGGCTGGCCAAAGGCCGTATTTAGCACAACGTTAGCAGTTTTACGACCGACACCTGCCAGTGATTCTAAGTCTTTGCGGTTATCAGGAACAGTGCTATCAAATTTCTCAATCAAATCATGGCAGGTTTTGATGACGTTTTTTGCTTTGGCATTATATAAACCAATGTTTTTGATATAGGATTTGAGACCGTCTTCGCCTAGTGCCAGTATTGCCTCAGGTGTATTGGCCACAGGGTACAATTGCTTGGTAGCAATATTGACACTGACATCAGTCGCTTGTGCGGACAGAATTACCGCGATAAGTAACTCAAAATTACTGTCATAATTAAGCTCAGTGACAGGCTCATCAATAGTCGCTGCCAGCTTTTCAAAGAATGGACGCACGTCACGACTGGGCATTCGTCTAGAGGGCGGCGTGTCAGCTGTTTTATGTTTGACCGTTTTACTCATGGCATTTTGACTATTATGTTAATGAATGATGGTGCCAAATTATATGCTAGCGCTAGCATTCATGTTAATGATTAAAGTATCAATTTATTAACGCATTAATTGCTTAATCAGCTATTACCGTTATAGCGCTACTTGCAAGGATTCAAGCTCGGCTTGCAAGGATTCAAGCTCTGCTTGTTTCTTATCGTTTGCACGCACACTCAGTTGTTTTTCTAGTTTTTTGATTTTGGTACGGAGCTTGGCAGCCGCAATGGTATTTTTCGCTTGCGACTCACTGATGTTTAGAGACTGACTTGCTGCATTATTGAGCTTGGCCTCTACCATGCTAACGACAGGTCTACTATTGCTCGTATCGGCAAGCTGTTCTGTGACACGTTTCAAATGGGTGTGGTAGCGTTGTCTCAAATCTTCTTGCTCTGCTATTCGCTCAGGCTCAGATATTTCTCGCTCAACCGTGACTAAGTCAATGCAATCAACAGGGCAGGGCGCGATACATAGCTCGCAGCCAGTGCACAAATCTGTAAAAATCGTATGCATATGCTTACCAGTACCAACGATAGCATCGACTGGACAAGCAGGGATGCATTTGGTGCAGCCGATACAGTCATCTTCACGGATAACCGCACGAACCTCGGTCGGACGTTCGGAAGTGGCATCTATTGGCCACTGTGAAGGCACTGCCGTCAGCGTAGTGTCAGGAGTGTCTATATCGAGAGTCTGAGCAATCGCGTCCGCGACTGGCTGACCACCGGGCACACATTTATTATACGGCTCGCCATCTAATACAATTGCAGCGGCATATGGTAGGCAACCATCTGGATGCTCACATAGTCCACATTGCGTCTGTGGCAAACAAGCATCCACACGTGCAATTTTTGCCTGTATGTCAGCGGGCAAGGTATCAATGTGTAATGCATCGAATAAGATAGGTAGATTGACTAAGCGTATATTGGTGCTACTTTGCATTTAATTAAGGACCTTAATACCAGTCGTAAGAATTGGCATTAGTATAAGTAGAGATAAAGTGTTGAGAAAGCGGTCTTTGTAAAACAGTATCTATAAGAGCACTGGCTCTGTCAGCATTTTACTACTCATGTTAGCGTGTTACTTATTAAAAAATAAGATTTAAAGTAAAACGCTTATCACAGGAGCAGCGATTTTAAAGAGATGAGATTGAAAATACAATACTATAGCGTAATGTGGTGTTTATAGATAAGGACTGATTATAAATCTACATTTTGTTCTTTAGCCACTTGGTCAATCAAATCGCGAGCGATACTACCCTTTGGCGGAATTCTGGGCAGGTTTGAGAGATCAAAGAAGTCAGCATGTGCTAGCTCATCTTCTTGCAAGATAATATTGCCATTGGCATACGAAGCACGAAAACCAAGCATTAAGTTAGAGGGAAATGGCCATGGCTGACTGCTCACATAGCGGATATCTGTTACGCTGATATTGACCTCTTCTGCGACTTCACGTACTACAGCATGCTCCAGACTCTCTCCAACTTCTACAAACCCTGCGATCAAACCATACATTGGCGGTAGGTTTTGCTGTCCATGACGATGATGGTGAGCCAATAAGATTTGCATCTCACCCGTTACTGGATTTGGCCGAGTAATAGCAGTAATGACGCACGGTTGTACGCGAGGGTATTGGCGCAATCGACATACTGGACAAACCATGGCACGCTCGCCTTGGTCAGCATGTACAGTAGGGCTAGCACAGCGACTACAAAACTGTGTATCTGCTTGCCAGCTTAATAGTTGTATTGCTTGGCTAATCTGATCTGACAAGGCGACTGGCAAATGAGTCATCAGTTTTCGATAAGGAACAAAAGTGTTACCACTACTTTCAGCAATAATTGGTAGCGTCACGTTATGAGCAACTGCATAGTCATAAGTCATGGCGCTCGTCGCTTGGGCAGTAAAGCTATGAGCTATATTGGCATCAACCGTATCATCTGCATGGTTGCCAGTGCTATTGCTATCGTTTGATAACCAATGATTTGGTGCTAGGCTCTCGTGTAGCGTTACGTGACCAACCTGATAAGCTTGCTCATTTGAGTCATTACTATCAGACGATAGCTGAACCTGTAAAGGCCACCAACCATCTGGCATTTGACGGCATAAGATACTGTCATCACTTAATATAAAAGCATGGGCCATATAAAATTCCAAACATTATAAAGTAAGTCCGCATCGATGTAGACACAGACTGTTTTAGAGTAAAATATCATCAATTCTATGTAAACCAGATACCCATATATGTTGTCAGGCTGGTTCAGCCTCATGACCAGGCTAGTTCAACCTAATGACTGTAGCGCTTTCACGTGCCTGACTCGTACCTACATTATCTTGAATTATTTATACGTAAATGAGATGTCATGGCTAAGAGATAATAACCATGCCATGACAATAAGAAAAGTTAAGCAGCAAGTAGGTGGCTTAAGCTTTGCTGCCCCACATCAAGCGCTTGTTTGCTGACAGGGCGATTATTCTCAAAACCATCTAAGTGATGATCGACCGCCATGATAACATCAGCGATGCAGGCTAACGTACTGTCTTCGATACGTCGTCCGCCTTCGATACGCTTTTCAATGTAGTTGGCTAGCTGACTCAGCATGCTGGCAGGTGTGGGCAGTTGTAAGAAGCGTACTGCGCCTGCTACTTGACGCATCATCCCAGGAATATTTTGGATATTGAGCATATCGCGCTCAGGCTCCGCCAAATAATCATTGATGGCTTGCTCGGCACTAGCAATAGCAGTTCGGCTTTCTTGTATCAAGGTATCATTAGCCGTATTAAGCTGATGCAATGAGATATGCGGGTTATTCAATGGCAGATAGATTGCCCCTGGTGTATGCATCTCTGCCATGGCAATGGCGGCGTTCTCTGCATGCATTAACGCTAGTAGCAAATGATCGAAATCTTCAGGAGAAGGTGCTTGCCAATGGCTCACAGCTTCTGCTGCTTCGCTAAGACTATTGGCTGCGTTGGACAGACCTAATAAACGTAATGCTGAACTAAGCTCAGTCAGCTCTTCGATAATTTGCGCGGTCTGCATATCAATAGGGTTGATTGAATCGCCACGTGCATAACTATCGACGTGTTCTTTAATATTATTGATCTGATTTTGAATAATTGTGTTTAACGTATCGGTAAGTTCGCGGTTAGGACCGAATAAAAAGCGTTTCATTTGTTCTAGCTGAGCACCTTCTAAATGGTTACTGGCATACTGTTCACGTAGTTGATGCGCTTGCTCGTTATCACGTTGACAGGCAAAGCTCACTAAATCTGCAAAGCGAGTATCCATGACTGGTAAATAGCTTTGAAATTGCTGCTCTAAATAGATAAGTGTGTGTTTTTGACTCAAGTTTAATGGTAATACTGCTGCGATATCAGTCACAGCAGCAGTCGCCGCTTGCCAAAATAAGCTATCAGTATTTGAGGCAATTAATGCACAAGCTGCACTCATAGCATCCAGCTTTTGCTGATCTGCTGAGTCAATTTTGCCATCTTGATTGAGTAGTGCAATGCTAAGGCCACTACGATACGCGTTGGTCAGCAGCTCTGTGTCTAGATTAAGCGTGCTTAGAGATTCAAAGTTTTGTTCAGGGTTGGCGATGATGACACTACTGCTACCAAATGCAGAGAAATAGTCTGCCGTAATAGGAGCTTCTTGACTATGCGCATTAAGCTTGTTGATTACAGGTATCAGTAGAGTAGGCTCTACCGATTCAGTCAAGAGGACAAACTCAACATAACGATCCAAGGTCATGATGGCTTCTGATAGATCCATGATCAAATCAGTATCGTTATTATCACCATTGTCATAAAGTCTCTGTAAACCACCAACAATGGCATCATTCAATGCTTCTGCACCGACCAAAGAAATGAGTTTAAAAATACAAGACAGCTGCTTTAATACTTCGATAGAATCTGACAACAAAGGTGCCTGACTACTATCATCGTTGAACTCGCCTAGATGAATTTCAGTATCTTTAAGCGTTGCTATAACCTCATCATGCAGTAAATGGAGTGATGGCAGGTTAAAATCAGTAACACTAAGCGTTGGGGCGGTTAGCTTCATTTGCGCAGACTGGTCCATAAGTATTTTTCCATAATGTACTGATGAGAATAGCAATAGTGTAAAGTTGATTTAGAAAGTATTGGCTAGTGATGTTTTAACGCTTTCTATCATAATAATCAAGACTAAATTATACAAATGTCGGTTAAATAAAATTCGAACGACAATTACATGCTAGCTTTTAGGGCAGGATAATCTTCTGCCAAAGCGGCATACCAGCTTTGTTCAGCAGTTTCATCCGACGTTGAAGCCAGTAATAAATTTGCTAAATTGGCGAAACTTGCATGAGCGGTTTGTCCGCCATCGGTATCTGTATCCTCTTCAATGGCTAGCGTGACCTGTCCACCAGTCATCGCCAAATAAACTTCAGCTAAAATCTCTGAGTCAAGTAATGCCCCGTGAAAAGTACGGTCTTGCTTACCAACATCTAGGCGACGAACGAGGGCATCTAGCGTGTTTTTTTGCCCAGGGTATTGCTGCTTGGCCATCGCCAGTGAATCGGTTACCTGCACTCGATTGGCAAAGTCATTCAGACCAACTTTTGCAAACTCCATATTTAAGAAGTTCATATCAAAAGTAGCGTTATGAGCGATAATTTCCGCGCCATCCATAAAGTCGTACAAAGACTGAGCCACTTGATCAAAGGTCGGCTTGTCGGTCAAAAATGCTTCAGAGATACCATGAATACGAATGACTTCATCATCCATACCGCGCTGCGGATTGATATAAACGTGCAGCTTTTCACCAGTAAACTTACGTCCGACCAGCTCCACAATACCGACCTCGATAATACGGTCGCCTTTTAGCGCATCAAGCCCTGTAGTTTCTGTATCCATGATAAGCTGACGATCTGCTTCATGGCGGTGTATCGGCTTTGGTAATAGCGGTTTAAAATGTGGGTTGGCACGGCTAGTATCCCCATCGAACTTAGGTGCGTCAGATTCTACACTTGGCAACATATCATTGTCGACGGTATCATCTAGGTGCGTTTGAATATCTGGCATAGCTTTGGTACTCGTCGGGTTGTATGTATTGTCTTGATATCTGTTAGATTCTACAGCAATGTCTTCATTTGTTTGAAGGTTGTCAGATGATTTCTGATTATCTTCTCTTAGCGGTTCAGGTTCTAAGAGATCTTCATCAAACTTATCGTCCATCATATCTAGACCCAATGGATCAAAACTTAGCCAATCAGCGCTAGATGATTTTTGCAAGGTGTTAGTGTTAGTGTTAGTGTTAGTGTTAGTGTTAGTGTTAGTGTTAGTGTTAGTGTTAGTGTTAGTGTTAGTGTCAGTCGCTATTGGGTCTTTTTTTTTAGCCGTATCTGCTTCACTGACTATAGCTGAATGGCCGCTGTTTGAGGTGACACCTAAGTTTGCCAGCTCATCTGCTTTTTCGTTACCAGCATGTCCAGCGTGACCCTTGACCCAATGCCAGCTAACATCACGTTGTTGGCAGAGCTTATCCAATTGTTGCCATAGGTCTTGATTGGCGACTGGCTTTTTACTGGCAGTTTTCCAACCCTTTTTCTTCCAACCCTCAATCCATTCAGTGATGCCTTTTTTGACATAACTGGAGTCAGTCCAAATCTCAAGAGTATGCTCATGCGGGCTATGGGTCAGGGCTTGTATCGCACCCATTAGCTCCATACGGTTATTGGTGGTTTTTTTGTCACCGCCGTACAAATCTTGCGAGCTGCCATCACTAAATATCAGGTGTGCGCCCCAGCCGCCAGCGCCAGGATTGCCTTTGCAAGCACCATCGGTATAGGCCACAGTGGTATTTGTTTTAGCCGCCAATGGATCAATCGCGTTGTCTTTATGAGTGTTTGGCATTGAATTACGGTTGTCTGACATAAAAGAGTATGGACCTGATAAGTGGTAAGCATAGGGTAGTACTAGAGCATCTCGTTTACGCTATTCGAACGATGATGATGACGTTGTGAGTATAGCAAATCTATCATAAATATGGGCAGTCGTGACGCACAAAGTCAGAAAACCCTTACGGTAACTTATAACATAATAGTAACGTCCTGGTTTTCTGTTAAAATAGCGAAGCTCGCTGAAAGGCTCTAGTTTTTAGTTACAGAGCTGCCTTTGCTACAAAGATGCCTAAGTGCATTTTTCTTATACAGCTATCTAGGGCGTGTCATCAATTAGCACATTGATGCAATTTATGGCCTTAAAATGGCTAAATTTTCGCTAAACTGTGTCAAAGTTCTTGTCAATATGTTTATATTCACTGCGAATTTTTCCTTGGTTAGCATCAATTTATCTTATTTTAATGCTCATAATCTAATTGGTGACACGCCCTAGTGACATTTTGATAATAGTACACTTAATAAAAGTTTTTAATGCATGATTGCAGGATAACCCCATTATGTCCTTACGCTCGAATTTATTTAATAAGAGACTGACGTATTTGATGCTCAGTGTGACTGCTAGCAGCGCGATTTTTCTGAGTGCTTGTAACGATACTAACCCTCAAGCAGATACCGAAGTTGCAGCAGATCTGTCTGTCTTTGAGGGTTGTTATACGGTGAGTCAAGATGAGCCTGCTCAGATAAAAGTCAGCCAGCAAAATGACACTTGGGTGATGCAGATGAAAGAACCTGTCACTGCTAAGCGCGTCTGGGATACTCCAGAGCCGTTAGAAGTGATAGAGAATAGTGACATACCGCAGTTTTTCTCTATTGATCCAGACAATGTCGATGCGGTTATTGGTCGTCCTGATCGAGTGCTTGTACTGGCTCATGTTAAACCAGCCTATGCAAATATTGATCCGCTCTTAGACAGTGAGTATTTGTCGTATATCTACCGAGGTGCCAACACGATCTACCGCGTGGAGTGCGATGAGGTGAATACCGATATTTTAGCCAATCCACATGCCAATCTTGTTATCGATAATGTTGATGATAGTATTTAAATAAGCGTTAACGATAGTACTTGGATAAGTATCGACTATAAATATTATTGTTGGTCGATGATATTTGCATAGACAGTATTTTGTTATAAACAGTCATACCATTAGAGTTAAGCGATATGAATTTTTTCAGTTACGTAGTGTTAGGTGGGTTCTCTTATGCAGCTGGTTGGGCGGTAAGGACGTATGTATTAGACAAACAACCGACGCCTGAGCAGCCTTATAATTTAAAACACCCTGCGATTTTGGCATATTTGGGTGCATTTCTTATTATCATGTTGATCGTCTCTTGGCTGCTTGGTCGCTATGCACTTGGTCATGCTACGATTGATCTACCTTTCATTATTGTCAATAGCCTCGTTGCAACATTCGTCTACTCGTTTGGTCTTAATCCAGAAAAAGCTAATTATGAAGTGCCTGATTAAAATACAGTATTGAATGAATTGTGAATAACAAAAGCCACGACCGAAATATTAATTCGCGGTCGTGGCTTTTTTAATACTGTGATTATGAATCACTTTTTTTAATAGCTGAAAGTATTAATCTTCACGAGGCTTTCTTCAGATTAGTACCAGTCTCGTCGCTGTCTTTCTCATCAGTACTAGTCTTGTCGTTATCAGTCTTATCCGTATCATTGTTAGATTCTAACTTATCCTTAGTAGCTGATTGTTCCTGCTTCCATTCTTTGTATTTTTGCAGATCTTTTCTGGCCTGCTTCAAACAAAATTTAAGTACTAGCGCATCATCGATATGACCGATAAACGGAATAGAATCAGGAATAAGGTCAATTGGATTTAGCACATAGAGCGCACCAATAACGCCAGCTGAGATTGTCTTAAAAGGAATCTTACGGTAGTCACCTTTATAATAGTCTTTGACAAGACTCATAAATAGCATTAAATCATCACTAAACGGCTCAAGGTAGCCGCTATCTTCTAACTTTTCTTTCAGCTTGTCTTCTTTGCCTAGCAAGTATTCTAAATTAGAGTCAAGTGACTTGTTTTTATCGGTTTTTTTATTAAACATAATTATTACCTTTTGTTTTTTGCGATGAATTTGTATTTACAGTAACAAATCTAATTGACCTATATTGTGTGTCTCAGTAGCGAAAAAGTAAATATCGGTAAAGATTAGGCAACCATCAGCATCAGAAAAGCGTCTACAATATGCTGCCACAATGTCTAAAAACACAAGTCATAAAAATAAAAGCGATAAGGTAGCAGTAAGATATGGGGATTAAGCGTCAGGCATGGACAGATGATAAAAATAGTCGTGCAACTGAAACAACATCTGAGCTAAACCGTCGGCAGTTTCTACGTCGAATCGGTGTGAGTGCAGGCACAGCGGTATTAGCGAGCCAAGGTATTTCTCAAGCGTTTGCAGCCAGTCCTATCGACCCTAATAATAGTCCGCAGCTCACCAAGGATGATCTGCCATCTGCGCTGATGGATGATAGCTCATCATCACAAACGTCACAGGAGTTATTGACGCAGACAGGTTGTATCACGCCTACGATTGAGACGCGACTTTTTGCCAGCTCCAATGTCGGTGGTAGTGATGAGCGTAATCAGTTGGCATTAGATCGTGTGGCTTGTGCTGGGTTTAAAGTAGAGAATCCTGCTATTACCAATCGTCAGTACTTACGCTTTGCCGGAACGGACTCACAGCGTGCTAGCGATTTTCAAAACCTTGCCACTGGGGCAATAGCCGCGCCAAAGCTGCTGCTAGGTGTGCGCGGTGGTTACGGTGCCATGCGCATATTGCCTATGGTGGACTGGGCGACGCTAGGACGCATTATGAAGGAGCGCGGCACGATACTCGCAGGCTTTAGCGATGTGACAGCTATTCAGTGTGCGCTATGGGCAAAAGGGTCAATGAGCTCGCTTGCCGCACCGATGCTCTATAGCGAGTTTGGTAAAACTGCGCCCGATAAGGTCAGCTGTCAGCAGTTTGTTGAAGCACTGACCAATCCCAATCTAACTATCAGCATACAAGACGCTACCTTAACCAGTCAGCAGCTACCTGCCATACTGACAAAGGGTGAGCCAAAACTGTTAACTGGTACGATTTGGGGTGGCAACCTAAGTGTCGTATCGGCGCTGGCAGGTAGTGAGTATTTACCACGTATCAATGGCGGCATTGTGTTTTTAGAAGATGTAGGCGAGCAGGCGTATCGTATTGAGCGCATGTTATATGACTTATATCTCGCAGGCGTCTTTAAAAATCAGCAAGCGATTGTATTTGGGGCATTGTCTGGTACGGGCGAGGACAGTTATGACAAACGTTATGATGTCGCCACAGTCATTCGCCAATTACATGAATTGACAGGATTGCCGATATATAGTGGCATGCCTTTTGGTCATATCGGCAAAAAATACAGCTTTCCGCTGGGAGCGACTTGCCAGCTGAGTCCTAATGTAAATGGCGGCTATCAGTTGGCATTTACCGATTATCCAACCATCAAGGCTGATGCTATCCAAGTAGAAGGCTTGTGGCAGACTGCTTAAACGCTAAGCACCGTCCTTTTTAAATGGCCAACCGCGAAAACTTATCTTGATACTCTTTTGGTGTCAGTTCAGTCGCACGTTTAAATAGACGCGTAAATGAAGAGATATCATCATAACCTACTTGATCGGCAAGCGATTTTATCGATACATCGCCTAATTCAAGCAAGCGTTTGGCTTGTTCAATTCTGACAGCCTGAATATACTCAATCGGTCGCATTGCCACGCAGGACTGGAAGCGCCTGTTTAAAGTGCGCGGGGTAATATTTACCATAGCGGCTAAACTACTGACCTGCAAAGAATGTTGAAAGTTCTCTTCGATATATTCTTGTACTTGTTTAATCAAATGATCGGAATGTGGCTTGTGTAAGGTCACATTGGTATAGCTATTTTGACTACCTCTTTTGCTATCAATAATTTGGGTTTTTGCCACTTGTGTAGAGATCTCACGTCCGCAGTAACGCTCAATCAATAATAGCCCCAAATCATAAAAGGCGCTGCCACCAGCTGCACAAAATATATTGCCTGACTGGTTTGTTGAGTCGCTTCTTGAATGGGTCACAAACTGATTTTCTTGTAAGTCCACCAATGGAAAATCTGCCTTAAACTTATTGGCATAGCCCCAGTGCGTGGTGGCTATCTTATGATCCAATAATCCTGCCTTTGCCAAAAAAAATGCACCGCTACAATTGCTTGCTATATCGGCCTTGGTATTTGCAAGCCGTACTAAATGTGGCAGCAGCTCACTATTTTGCTTCAATACCTTATCAATAGAATCGCCGATGGTGGGCACAAGCAATAAATCACATTCTGTCACGTCTCGGATATCACAGTGGGCTTGCATGATTAACCGATTGCTGCACCTAATATCGCCGCCACCCAAGCTTGCGATTTGCACATTAAACCGTGGCTCTACAGATTCATTTGAAAAGCGCTGCCAGCTGACCCCCGTGAATGAAAACAAGTCCAGTGCGCCAGATAGTACACTACCGAGCACACCATCGAAGCCAAGAATAATCATTTTAAAAGGTTTGAAATAGGGCATAAGTCACACGTTTCCTTTGCTGTACTGACCAAAATAGCCATTATTTGGTTGATTTTAACCAGTTAGATACTCTGTTTATGTCTTATTTGACCATAATTATGTCATAAATGACAATACGGACAGGTATCAAATTAGACTAATATCAATTGATAACCACATTTAATCAGTTAACGAGAATACTATGGCCGCAGATACCCTCCTAAACGATTTTGAATTACCTTTCCAATTGTATGATGTACTAGGCACAGAATCACTCACCGAGCATGCAAAGTTCTCCGAACATAGCCGCGAGACATTTGATGCTGTATTAGAGACGGCAAATAAGATTGCGACAGATTTATTTTTACCGCACAACCATATTGCGGATAAGAACGAGCCTCAGTTCGATGGTAAGAAAGTCAGCATGATAAACGATGTAAAGGTGGCTTTTGATGCGTTCCGCGAGTCTGGCTTTATCGCCGGTCGTTATAGCTTTGAAGATGGCGGCATGCAGTTACCTGAGACAGTGATGACAGCTGTGGCAGGTTACTTTATGGCAGCCAATCCATCAACGACTGCCTATCCATTTCTGACCACTGCGGCAATCAACGTCATCTCGCATTTTGCTAGTGATGATATCAAAGCAGCCTTTATGCCGCGTATGCTGACAGGTGAATTCACCGGCACCATGGCATTGACTGAGCCGCATGCAGGTTCGTCGCTTGCCGATATCAAAACCATCGCTGTAAAACAGGATGATGGCTCGTACCGCGTCAAAGGCAGCAAGATTTATATCTCAGCAGGTGATCATGAGTTGTCTGATAATATCGTGCATTTGGTATTGGCCAAAGTGCCAGGTGGTCCAGGCGGCGTCAAAGGTATCTCTTTATTTGCCGTGCCTAAATATCGCTTGAACGATGACTTGTCTGTTGGCGAGCGTAACGATGTACATTTGACTGGACTGATTCATAAACTTGGTTATAGAGGTGCGACTTCTACGGCATTGAGCTTCGGTGACGAAGGCGATTGTCATGGTTATTTAATCGGCGAAGAGCATTTTGGCTTGCGCTATATGTTCAAGATGATGAATGAGGCACGTATCGCTGTCGGTTTTGGCGCTTCTATGATTGGTTATCGCGGCTATCAGTACTCGCTAGATTATGCCAAAGACCGTACACAAGGTCGCATTGCGCCAAACAATAAGCCTGAAGATGATGCAACGGCCATTATTCAGCATGGTGACGTAAAGCGCATGCTATTGGCACAAAAAGCTTACTCTGAAGGCGGCATCTCATTGTGCTTATATGGCTCAAACCTAATTGACCGTATCAATACTTGTGAAGACGAAACGCTAAAAAATGAGCTAACAGAGTTGTTGGATTTGCTAACGCCAGTGCTAAAAGCATGGCCATCTGAATATGGCCCAAAAGCCAATGATTTGGGTATTCAAGTATTGGGCGGTGCAGGCTACACGCGTGAATATCAAGCTGAGCAATTTTGGCGTGACAATCGTCTAAATCCTATTCATGAAGGCACAAACGGTGTGCAGGCGCTAGATTTGTCATTCCGCAAGTTATGGCAAAAAGGTGGGTTAGGCATCCAAATCCTAAAACGTGAAATCACAAAAGATTTAGAAAGCATCACTACGCCTGAAAGCGCGCAACTTGCAGGCAAGCTGATGCCTTATATGGGTCAGTTGCATGAAGTGCTCGTGCATTTGGGCAAAGTGTTGCAGACAGAAGAAGCACTGACATTGACTGGTAATGCTCAAGCACTGATGAATATTTTTGCCTCAATTGTACTGAGCTGGATTTGGATTCGCCAAGCCAGTAAAGCTGAGCAGCTACTAAGTACGACGCAAGATGTCGAGCAGCAGAACTTTTATAAAGGCAAGATACAAGCGGCCAAATACTTCATCGATTGGGAACTACCATTAGTTAAACGCGACATCGAATTATTAACCAACACCAACTCGGTTTGCACTGATATGCAAACGGACTGGTTCTAAGGACAACTCTAAGGAAAGAGACATGACAATGATAAACAAACAATGGCGCCTAAAAGCAAGACCAGTAGGCGAGCCAAGCGCTGAAACTTGGGACTATACCGAGACAGAAATACCAACGATTACCGATGGTCAGCTACTGATTAAGGTTGAATACATCTCTATCGATCCGGCGATGCGTGGTTGGTTGAACGATGCCAAATCTTATATCGCGCCAGTACAAATTGGTGAAGTCATGCGCGCCGGTACTGTGGGTGAAGTGATTGAAAGTAAGCATGAGAAATTTGCTGTTGGTGACTATGTCGCAGGTCACGATGGCGTGCAGTCATACGCGGTCAGTGATGGCACAGGTCTGCATAAAGTTGATCCAAGTCTAGCGCCGCTGTCTTACTACTTGGGTGTACTAGGTATGCCGGGTATGACAGGGTATTTTGGTCTCCTAAAAACGGGTCAGCCAAAAGCAGGCGAAACGGTAGTGGTATCAGGAGCTGCTGGTGCAGTTGGTAGCTTGGTTGGTCAGATTGCCAAAATTAAAGGCTGCCGTGTCGTTGGTATCGCGGGCGGCGCTGAGAAATGCAAATTCTTAGTCGATGAACTTGGTTTTGATGCGACGATTGATTACAAAAACGAAGATGTGAAAAAAGCACTAAAGAAAACCTGTCCAGACGGCGTCGATGTGTACTTTGACAACGTAGGCGGTGATATCTTAAATGACGTGCTTACTCAGATTAATCTGCATGCGCGTATCGTTATTTGCGGAGCTATCAGTCAATATAACAACACCACAGCAGTAAAAGGCCCATCGAACTATCTATCATTATTGGTCAATCGTGCTCGCATGGAAGGCATCGTGGTGTTCGATAATATCAAAGAATATCCAATCGCAATGAAAGATATCGCTGGCTGGATTCAGTCAGGTGATATGAAAGTGAAAGACCATATCGTTGAGGGTATCGAGACATTCCCTGATACTCTAATGATGCTCTTTAACGGTGAAAATTTCGGCAAACTAGTACTTAAGGTAGAGGGATAGATCATGACACTGAATACAAATGGAATTGCATCAGATGTAGCTGGCAAACGAATTTTGATCACGGGCGGTGCATCAGGCATCGGTGCAGCCAGTGCGTTGTTGCTGGCCAGCCGCGGCGCAAAAGTTGTCATTGGTGATATGGCAGAGGAAATGGGCGAAGCGGTTGCCAAACAAGGTCAAGATGCTGGTAACAGTATCGTCTTTAAAAAAGTAGACGTGACCAGTGGTGATGAAGTACGTGCGTTGTTTGACTTTGCAGTAGAAACGCTTGGTGGCCTAGATGTTGTGGTAAACAACGCTGGTATCGACCACAAGCCTTCACCAATGCATGAGCTAAGTGATGATGATTTTGATCGCAATATCGCAGTGAATTTAAAAGGTGTTTGGCACTGTATGCGTGCCGCGGTCAATTGTATGATCCCTAATGGCGGTGGTCATGTGATCAACGTCGCCTCTATTGCTGGTCTACGCTCAGCGCCTATGATTTCAGCTTATAGTGCTGCTAAACATGGGGTTATGGGCCTGACCAAATCTGCTGCCCATGAGTATGCTCGCGCCAACATTCGTTTCAACGCTGTATGCCCAAGCTTCATTGATACGCCAATGGTTCGCAATACTATGGCAACGATGGATGAGCGTACGCAGCAAGCGACGATTAAGGCCAGTCCACTGCGCCGCCTAGGAAACGTCAGTGAAATCTCTAGTGCGATTGCGTGGCTTGCCAGCGATGAAAGCAGCTTTATGAATGGTCATGCCTTCACCTTAGATGGTGGTATGCTAGCGTAACCGTGATCGTTGAGCGCTCTTTGTTCAGTTCATTAGTGCTCGATAATCGCCGTTAGTTATGACAGCGATTATCTGCGTTTAGTTATCTGATTTTAGATATACGTTTTAGATACATGAATTCAGTGCTCAAGAATTATCGAAAATATAAAGTTTATAAAAATATAAGGAACAACGATGAAAGATTTATTTGATTTAACCGGTAAGGTTGCTTTAGTAACTGGCGCGAGCCGTGGTATTGGTGAGTCTATTGCCCGTCTATTGGCATCAAGAGGCGCACATGTGATTGTCTCTAGCCGCAAAATTGATGCTTGCCAAGCAGTTGCAGATAGCATTAAAGCTGACGGTCATAAGGCCAGTGCTTTTGCATGTCATGTGGGAGATATGGAGCAAATTGACGCAATTTTTGAGCATATCAAAAGTGAATTTGGTCAAATTGATATCTTAGTTAATAACGCTGCAGCCAACCCTTACTATGGTCATATCTTAGATACAGATTTAGCCGCTTTTGATAAGACTGTTGAAGTTAATATCCGTGGTTACTTCTTTATGTCGACGGCCGCTGGCAAAATGATGAAAGATCAGGGTGGCGGCGTCATCTTGAATACCGCATCGGTCAACGGCTTAGTAGCAGGCGATAAGCAAGGTATCTACTCAATTACCAAAGCGGCAGTCATTAGCATGACCAAAGCCTTTGCTAAAGAATGTGGCCCACTTAACATCCGTGTTAATGCGCTATTGCCAGGTTTGACGGATACTAAGTTTGCCTCCGCATTGACGACAAATGATAAAGTCTTAAAAATGGCACTACACTCGATTCCGCTAGGACGTGTGGCTGAGCCTGATGAAATGGCTGGTACGGTGTTATATCTAGTGTCGGATGCCTCAAGCTATACCACAGGCGCAACAATCGTTGTCGATGGTGGTATGCTGGCTTAATTAGATAATCTATAAGACATAGGTTAGATAAGAAAGTAATTGTTTAAAACTGCATTAGACTCAAGAACCGCATGAGATGAATTTTCATGCGGTTTTTTGATTTGATTTTCGATTGAATATCTAAGTAGCCTTGGTTTTATGCTATAGAATGGCGAATCTTGAATGAGGAACAGCTGTATAGTGGCATAATAAATATGCTAATAGCTACTTGGACAATATAGGAATTAAGCATGGATTCAGTTATCAAAAATAAAATAAAAACGATTTCTCAAAATAAAACATGGCTGTTTGTGCCAGCGACTCGTATCGATAGAGTAGCGAAAGCCTTTGCTAGTGGTGCAGATGCGGTTATTGTCGATTTAGAAGATGCAGTGGCTTTAGAAAGTAAGGCAGCTGCCCGCGAAGCATTGCAGCAATATCACGACAGTGCAGGTTATCAGCCGATTTGGGTGCGTATTAATAAGGCAGGTAGCAAAGAGTTCTTTAAAGACATCGTGCTCTGTCAGAAAACGCCACATTTAGCGGGAGTATTATTGGCCAAAGCTGAGCAAGCAGAAGATATTAATAGCGTGCATCAGCTTACCAATTTACCTGTGATTGCATTGATTGAGAGTGCGATAGGATTGTATCAAATCGATAGTATGGCAAAAGCAGTCGGCTTGGCCGCGTTTAGTTATGGATTTTTAGATCTGTGCAATGATTTGTACGTGCAAGTAGGAACGCCTGCCGCAGATATCATCGCCAATCAAATCCGCTATCAACTCATCCTGACGTCAAAAGTGCACCAATTATCGCCGCCTATCGATACCATTTATCCTGACTTCAACAATGAAGTTGGACTGAGCGATCGAGTACAGCTATGGTCACAAATGGGCATGTCAGGAATGCTGTGTATTCATCCCAAACAAGTGGCAGTTGTCCAACAAGCATTGCAACCAACAAATGAGACTTTGTTATTTGCACAGCGTGTGGTCGAGGAGTACGAGCGGAGCGGCCAGGCAGTATTTAAAGTAGATGGAGAGATGGTCGATGCTCCAGTGATTGAACGTTGTCGTCAACTGTTGGCAAAGTAGCAGACCAATCCATATTTAGTTAAATATAGGCAGTCGGTTCAATATAATTCAGATACTAGGGCGTGTCCTCAATTCAATCTATAGTTATCTAAATGGGTTAAAAATGGCTAAATCTTGCCAAATGGCGTCAAATAGCTGACTAATATCTCGATATTATCTGCGCTATTTTCCTTGTTTGACTGCGATTTATCTCATTTTTATCACCATTTTTAAAATGAGGACACGCCCTAGAAAGCCAAGTGAAAGTATTACAAGCAGTATACTAAGCGAGACTGACACCGTACCTAATTTATAGAGGGTTGACTATATAATGCTTTATCATGAACCATATCCATTCACATTCGATAAAAGCAAACTATGATTTTCATTAACAACAATATTAGCCTCAACGATAATGAGATAGAGATCAGCGCCATACGAGCGCAAGGCGCAGCAGTTTCGAACGCAAGAGCGCAATAAATTGACACACTCCCACCACTTTCGCGAAGCTTAAATGGGGGATTCTAAAAGCAGATGCTCTTAGGCGACTTTCTCACGAAGGTCGATTGTTTTCTGTTTCAACGGGCGACCTTTACTGCATCCTCCCTCCGCAGACAAAACGGCATGTCCTGCCGCTAATATATTACGAGCCGCATTAAAATCAGCGTTCGCAACATACCTACATTTGACGCACTCAAATTTTGACTGAGTTTGTCTGTTTTCCTTGGCAATATGTTGGCATTCAGAGCAGGTTTGGCTAGTGTATCGTGGGTTTACCTTAATCAGTAACCCACCGCGCCATTGCTGCTTGTACTCAAGCATATTGACCATCATGCCCCAGCCTTGATCTAGGATGGATTTATTTAATCCTGACTTGGCTTTGACATGACGACCTTTATTCTCCACCGTACCAATGGCTGATTTAGACATATTGGCGACTTTTAAATCTTCACAAGCA
>NZ_PJAT01000098.1 GCF_002836715.1 Psychrobacter sp. 4Dc | reverse complement strand
CGCTATTGTAAACCTTTATCGATATCTGGCAAATATTGTCATATCGCATTATTTCTTGGGAATTTTTAGATATAGCAAATTAATGAGAATTCTCGATTTATAACTATAAGGACAAAAGTTCTGCTATATTTTATCTGAGCTATTTTTTGGTTCAGGATATTACATGGCACTAGTCTGTGTCTCTCTTTTATTAACCCATTCGGATAGTCCTTATGACAATACCTCACACGGAAGTACTAGCAACATTATCTGCTGATATTGCTATCATCGGTGGCAGCGGTCTCTACCAAATGTCATCACTGACCAACAAACGCAGTGTGACGATACAGACGCCTTATGGCAGTCCATCTGATGATATTGTCTTAGGTGAGCTTGAGGGAGTGACCGTTGCTTTTTTGACGAGGCATGGTCAGGGACATAGACTGACGCCGTCTGAAGTGCCTTATCGAGCCAATATCTATGCGCTAAAAACGCTTGGGGTACGCTATATCGTATCCGTATCAGCAGTTGGCTCATTGCAAGCGCATCTTAAGCCATTAGACATGGTCATTCCAGATCAAATGATTGATATGACTAAGCAGCGAGCGAGTACTTTCTTTGGCGAAGGTGCCGTCGCTCATGTGTCGATGGCAGACCCACTATGCCCTGTCCTAGCAGACATCTTGACGCGCGCTTATGACCAAGCAAATATTGTAGAAGGTACCAACCATTCTAAAGCAACTTATGTCTGCATCGAAGGGCCTCAATTCTCAACTCGGGCAGAGTCAGAATGGTATCGTCAGATGCAGGCAGATATCATTGGCATGACCAATATGCCAGAAGCCAAGTTGGCTCGTGAAGCCAGTATTGCTTATGCCACCTTAGCTCTGGTGACGGATTTTGATTGTTGGCATCCGACGGAAGAAGCCGTCAGTGCCGACTATGCGATAAAAAACCTAATGAAAAATGCGGATAATGCTCAAAAAGTGATACAGGAAGCTGTTGCTTTGATTGCCGCTCAGCTGCCTGAGTCAATCGCTCACAATGCTCTTGCACAAGCATTGGTCACACCTATAGATGCGATGGACGAACATACCAAGATTAGACTGGCCGCCTTGCTAGCGTAATCTTGATACGTACTCTCCATCTTAAACTGACTACTACTAATCGGTTTAGTCTTAATCTGACTTCAATCAAGTCAAAAAAGGCCATTAACTAAAATAATGGCCTTTTCTATAATTTAGCATGTATATTCGAAATTTATACTAAATACATCACTTTGATATCAGCAACAACCGCCCAAGCCAGTTGCCAGCACCATAGGTTGAGTAAATGGCATTAACTCACCGCAGCCCGCAAAAATACCGTAGTGACGACTGTAATCACCGATAAACTCAAAATGCGGCGCAAAGCGTGATTCTTGCAGCATGCGAAACGTATTGCCACATACTGGGAATACCCGACCAGCTTCGATAGCATGATGTTTATCTAAATCAAACCGATGCGGGGACTGCTCGATAGTTCCTTTATATATCACCGCTTGTCCGTGATCTTCGCAAGCATCCTCAAGCGAGTCAATTTTAAATAAGCGGTAAGTTGCAGAGAAAAACTGAATATCACCAATTTTGGCCGCCAAAGCAGGATCTGTAATCTCAAGTGGGCGATCTTCAACCAAACGTATGTCTAAGAATCCTGCATCTCGTGACAAACGGTTAAAATCCTTCCAATATAACGCACCGCTCAAACACTCTCCATATAAAACGGGATCATCGATTAAGTGTTGCGGGATACGGCGATCGGCATAGACGTCAGAAAAATAAAACTCCCCACCAGGTTTCAGCAAACGCTGCACACTGGCCATGACCGCGGCTTTATCTGGTGATAGATTGATAACGCAGTTTGAGACGATAATATCAAAGCTATTAGCCTCAAGGTCTAGTTCATCTAGTTTCTCGATATAGCCATGCAAAAATGTCACATTATCATAACCGAACTTATCGACATGATAGGCTTGATGCTGTTTGGCAACGGCTAGCTGCTCATCGGTCATATCAACACCGACTACGTGGCCACTCTCGCCAACCAATTGTGCTAGTGCATAGACATCTCGGCCTGAGCCACTGCCCAAATCTAAAATTCGGCAACCTTCCAACAGTGCTGGACACACCAGACCGCAGCCATAATAACGACTCAATACTTCATCGTGAATGTTTGCGAGTAATAGCTTGAGCCACTCAGGCATATTGCTGATATCACAACAAGCCGAGGTCTTTAAATCATCGGTACTCTGTAACTCTTTGCCATAGTAATTTTGCACGACGTCATGCATAACAATATCCTTATTGAATGTGCCATCCAGTTAAAATTCTTAGTAAATCATCTTAGAATATACAACTACGTTGGTGAGTTTATTAATCCATTTTTCAATGAAGCGTTATCAGCTATTATCGACCTTAATATTGATGTAAGAATCTAGCCAGCCTGACGGCAAATGTACTAGATCTTTAGGCTCATCAATATCGTGCAAAGGGTCAAATAGTGCAAGTGTCCAGTCTAATGCCGCCATGCGCTGCTTGGTGACAGCGGCTACACTAGCCGTACTCCAAACAATGTCCGAAAACAGGCTGTCATTAACTTGTTTAAATCCTAACAACACATACCCACCATCAGTTGCTGGAATCATAACCGCATCGTGTTGATTTAGCTGCTGTACCGATGTCTGAATACGTGCTGTCGTAAGACTAGGACAGTCCGTACCAATTAACACAACCTTGTCAAAATGTTGCAATGCGCGCTGACTGGCTATCAACATACGCAAACCCAAATCCCCTTCGGCCTGCGCAGACCAGCGCAACGAGTCAGGCAAATCAAATGCTTGCCAGCATGGATCTGTTGGTGCTGGACTCATACATAGCTCAACGGAAAAACCAGTATCAATGGTCTGCTCAATACTATGCAGTAATAGTTGCCTTGCCATACGTGCAGCGCCATCTACCCCTAGCGCTGGCTGCAAACGGGTTTTTGCCTTATTGGGCGCTGGATATTTTGCAAACAGAATGATGCAGGTATCTTGCTGTCTTGCAGATGAATCAGCTGTCACTATGACGGTCTCTTAATTAGTCAAATGCACGAGGATGAACTCTTTCTTATCTTGTCTATCATGTTGATAAATCAAACAACTTCATGACTTATAATAACGTTGCTTTAAAACATTAGGCGATACGCCGCGCCAATAATCAAAGCGTAAATGCCACATCAAGAAAATCGTCCGCCATGTACCATGCTGCTGCCAACGCCGCGCTGAGGTCGTGACTTTACTTTTTAGACAAGCTGGTCGAGAAATTTTCTTTAGCCGTTTACACAGTTCTATATCTTCCATCAGTGGCTGATCAGGATAGCCACCAATCTGCTCGAACAAAGACTTTTTGATAAATATTGCTTGATCACCAGTGGCTATATCCATTAAGCGCGAGCGTTGATTTATCATTAATCCGACGATGCTTAACAATGGCTCATGACTATCTAAACGCACATTAAAACGTCCCCAATCGTACTGAGCTACTGCCTGCTGAACGTTATCTATCGCGTCAGCTGGCAGCTCGGTATCAGCATGTAAAAATAGCAGTACATCACCTGTTGCCAACATAGCGCCCGCATTCATTTGCTGAGCACGTCCTACGGTAGATTCGATAATATACCAATCAATGATTGATTGAGTAATCTCTGCATTTTTGAGCACACTCTTGGCGATAGCAACCGAACCATCCACTGAACCACCATCGACCAATATCACTTGTTGCGGTGCTGGATCGAGACGGACAATATGAGCCATAAGCTCAGGCAAGTTGTCCGCTTCATTTAATAATGGAACAATAATTGATAGGTTCAATGGATATACCGTCACGTTAATCAGCGAGTAACATTAAAAGCTGGCTTATTTTTTATTCAAATTCCAGTTGTAATCGGTATAGCTTATTTTTACCTTGCCTTGTTTGAGATCCGCTGTCTGAGCTTTGCTCAATCCTAATGATGAGCTATAACGACCTAAAAACCCCGCCAAATCTTTTGTACCGCGCCAGTTGGTTGCAAAGTCTTCTTTATACCATTTAAAAATTGGTGACACTCTTAGCGTATCGCCTTTAAGACTGTTGCGGCTACTGTCTGCTAAAAATTTAGACGTTGCCTGCTCTAATTGACTGTCTAAACGCTTGCCGGTAAAAGCATCATCTTGCAATGCAGGGCAACCGATACTGGCGCAATTGACCGCAAAGTGAATGCGCGGATCGTTGTAACGTTTAGAACCACGAATCAGGTTGTGCTCGATATCATCAAGTGATCGCGTCTTACCAAGTAGCGAAACAAACTCTTGCTTCCATGGTGACCCAAACAGTCCGCCAATATCTTTGATAGATTTGACGTTTGGATATTTCGTCAATACCAAATCAACCGTACCAGCGTTATAAACATTGATTAAAAATGCCAACTGCTCATTTTTACTCCAACGATTGAACTCTGATTGAGACACTTTGCTCGTCGCTTCTAGATAGCTTGTCAGCTTACTTTGATCTGTCTTCATGCCAGCATAATTGACCACTGAAGCTTTGCCACCGTTGGTCATGGTCACATGCTTATTTAATAAGCTATCCCAGCTCTGATGGTTAAAGTCAGCATGAGCGGCCACGCTTGCTAATAAAATAGTCGTAGCAATCACTGGTTGGGCGAAAAATGTCTTCGCTGAAAAGTTAGATACTGACATAAGGCTTACTCCGTTTATACTGATTGTTTTTTATCTATACCAAAAGTACTTATATTGAACGTACTTATATTAAAAGCACTTACATTAGAACGGCTAAGGCGTGTCTGCTAGCACTGGCTCTACTGCCTCTTCTTCTAACGCGCCGCCACAACTACTGCCCTGTCCTGCTGTACAGCCATAGCAGTGGTCAGCAATGGCAATGTCATCACCAGACGGGTTTTGCGTTAACAAATCACTTAGGTGTCGCCGTGACTTGTTTGGGACAGGTATCTCTAACTGCTGATTGAAATCACAATCAAACAGCTCACCCAACCAATTGACACTAATGGTCGAACGGCACATAACCTCGGCTAAATTGGCAGCCATATAATTAGCTTTGAGCAAATCCATATACGGGTGGAACTGGTTTTTTGCCAACAGCACCGCCCCAAAACGCTGAATCGGCATATTGGTTAGGGCAAATAAATGATTAAACTCAATATCAAAGTGCGCTTTTAACTCACGCTTATAGTCTGCTTCAAGCTGTTGTTGATTGGGCGGCAGCGTCGCGCCTTGTGGGTTGTAAACCAAGTTTAATGTTAAATTTGAATCAGGCTTGCCGTACCCTAACTGATTGAGCTTCTGTAATCCTAATATACTGTCGTCAAACGCGCCTTTACCGCGCTGTTTGTCTACATTTTCTAAGGAATAACAAGGCAAAGAAGCCACCACTTCCACTTGGTTATCTGCTAGAAACTGCGCCATACCCTCATAACCCTCTTCCATAAGGATAGTCAGATTACAGCGGTCTATTACTTTGACACCTAATGCCCGAGCGGCCTTAACCAAATACTTAAAATCCTCATGCATTTCAGGCGCACCGCCGGTCAAATCAAGCGTATCGATGTTTTGTGCTTGCAACGCCTCTGGTATCAACTCAACCAACTCACGTGACATCATCTCGGTACGATAAGGACTGGCAGCCACATGACAGTGCACGCAGGACATATTACATAAGTAGCCCATATTGACTTGTAATATCGTCAATTGACGTCGTTTTATCGCTGGAAAATCAGTATGCTCAAGTAACTCGATAGTTGATTTCATGGTGGTCTAAAATCCTGTTAGCAGTACAACTAAAAAAGGATAGCAAAGTGATATTAAAGATTAGAAAACAAAGTTAGCGCATTGCTTTTACTATTTATTTTTAAGATTTACAACGTAAAACCTACTTTCTCATTTTACGGTTTATCTAATCAATCATACCTGATTATCAATAAGCATTGACAACTAATCATATGGATTTTATAGTTTATTCCAAATGAGCATTAACCCTCGTTAGTTCTTATCAGCTTCGATGAATTGCTTATCAATATACTTCTTGAGATGCCATACCCAGCGGCCTTGTAGGTTTACATTACCCCAACTACCGATGGCATATTTGTCACCGCAAGACAGCAGATATAGCGTGCGCGACTTTGGCTGATAGCTCTTCATTACGTTGTCACCCAGATAGGCCAATAAGTTATCAGCTTCGACAGCACCACCATGCACCGAGTGAACCCCTGAGTGCGCCACATATTTATCGACTCGTGTCGCCACATCACCAACCGCAAACACATTAGGATAAGAGACGCTCTGTTGTTTATCGTTTACCGCGATAAACCCATCACCTTCGATTTCTAAATCCGTCGAAGCCGTCCATGCCGACCCTATGACGCCAGTCGCAGCGATGACAGCATTCATTGGCAATGATTTATAGGTGGTCGATAATTTACCGTCACGATAATCGCTCGCTCGTTCTCGAACTATCGTAATGTCATGACGATGTAACTGCTTAATAACCCGCTGTCGAAAGCCCGAATTAAACCCTGACAATAGATTCTCACCACATACTAATGTCACTTGGTGATTACGATTGATATTCCGTAACGCAACTTGGGCTGCCATAACCAACTCTATGGCCGCAGCGCCTGCCCCGATAATAGCCAATTGATACTTTTCAGATGATTGGGCATCCTTCAAAATCCGCTGCCATTGGGTAATAAACGTTGATAATGGTCGTATGGCAATTACGTCGGTATTAGCATCTCTATCATCATTATCGCTTCTATAATCGTTCTGGCCTTTATGGTCACGTAGCCAACGCATGTCTGTATCTGCCCCAGTATTTAAAGACAAGACATCGTAGTCAAAATCCGTTTGTTCATCGCCTGTCGTAACCACCTTGTTTGACGCTGCGTTTACTTTTACAAGCGACTGCTGAATAAAGCGTACGCCTGCTCGTACACAAAGCGATTTGATATCAATACTGATATCATGCAGCTGATAATGTCCTGCCATCCAACCCGGTAACATGCCAGAATAGATGGTTTGCGGTTGTTCACTAATTAAGTGAATGTCTGCATCTATCGTATCGGTATCCTTTAAACGCGCTGTGCCAAGTCGGCGCAACATGCCAATGTGAGCATGACCTGCGCCTGCCAATAGTAATGTCTTTTTCGATGAAAATTTTGTCATAGATGATTTTATCAAGGCGGTTGGTTACTGTTAGTGTTTGATGGAATATTGATTGATATAAATGACTTTAAAAACTCATTTAAAAGTATCATATAAATAAGACCAGTCTGTTGCGGGCAAACAGTAAGAGCGTAAATGGCTTGTATGTGGCTTATATAGACTCAGCGATAGTCACTGCGTCAACCGTTATTAGTAGAATGAGATTTTGTATAACTGAATTAAAATCATAAAATAAGGTGAAATTATTTATCATCGCCCAGTACAATAGGACATTATAAGAGCCGCAGGATAAATTGCGCTGCTTGACCCATTATTTGAGAAACATCGTCAAAACCGTTAATGAAAATTATAAGTAATCAAGGAACATTACATGAGTACCAATATCGATACCAGTAACGATCACATTTTGTCTTCTGACAATATTCACTATTTGCATCATGACTTTTTTGAACCAAGTAGCAAAGACGTCGAGATTAGCGCGACTTTACTGATTGTGCATGGCATGGCAGAGCACAGCGGTCGCTATAGCGATTTTGCACAGTTTTTGGCAGATAATGGTATCGCTGTGGCGACTTATGACCATTTGGGTCATGGACAGACGATCAAGACTGAGGCCGATCTTGGTTTTTTTGGTGAGGAGCATCCGGTACAGTCACTTTTGAAAGACGTGATTGTAATGGCCGATAGCCTAAAAAATCGTCATCCAGACGTCCCGCATTTTGTGATGGGTCACTCGATGGGCTCATTTATCGTGCGCAATGTACTCAAGCATCATGCGCATAATTTCACAGGCGCCATTCTAATGGGTTCCGCAGACGCCAACCCACTGGCTAAGGTTTTATTACCTATTAACAAGCTACTGGCCAGAGTCGCCCCACGACAACCGAATACAGTTTTTGCCAAGGTGATGAACAAAGTCCTTAACAGCCAACTATCTGATCGCAATTCTTCCTCACAGTTTGCGTGGCTCAGTGAAAATACCGCAAACATTGAAGCCTATGAAGCCGATCCTAAGACTGGTTTTGACTTTACCAATAATGGCTTTATGACATTGTTTACGCTCATGGATACTGGACTAAATAAAAATTGGGCTACCACTATTGCCAAAAACTTCCCGATGCTGTTTATCAGCGGTGAAGATGATCCGATTGGTGAAATGGGTCGCGGTATACGTAGGGTTGTCACGCGTCTGGACAAGCGTCATTTCAGTCATGTCGATATTCAGCTGTATCCTAATATGCGTCATGAAGTGCTGCACGAAAAGGATAAACAGACCGTTTATCAAGATATTTTAGAATGGATAGAGACCAACACGACAGACGATTAAATCATGATAAAGGAGTCGTTTTGAGAGGATATTTAAAAACGACTCCTTTAATATTGTCATAATAAGACCCTCAACGCGTTTGCTAAAAGTGGGCAAATTAGCGACAATACGGCAAGCAAGTTTTTGGACCAAGCCATACCTTGAATTTTCTTTAGGCTGGGTCATATAAGTCTTTAACCATAACATTAAGATCACCCTCCCTTTCATTCATTTTAGGAACCTTTATGTCATTACAACAAACCATCGAACAAGCTTTTGAAAACCGCAATGAATACAGCCCAGCTAATATGCCACAAGACGTGCGTGATGCTATCAATCAAGTACTTGAGCAACTAGATAACGGTAGCCTGCGCGTAGCAGAAAAGAAAGATGGCGAATGGGTTGTCAATCAGTGGGCCAAAAAAGCCGTACTATTGTCTTTCCGTCTAAACGACAACTACGTTCAAGCTGCTGGCGAACATGTACAGTTCTATGACAAAGTACCGACTAAATTTGCTAACTGGACCGAAGCACAGTTTAAAGAAGCAGGCGTACGCGTTGTACCGCCAGCTGTCGCGCGTAGAGGTTCATTCATCGCAGCAGGCGCAGTATTGATGCCGTCATACGTCAACATCGGCGCCTATGTTGATCAAGGCGCGATGGTTGATACATGGGCGACTGTTGGTTCATGTGCTCAAATCGGTAAAAACGTGCATTTATCAGGCGGCGTTGGCATCGGTGGCGTATTAGAGCCATTGCAAGCAAACCCTACTATCATCGAAGACAACTGCTTCATCGGTGCACGCTCTGAAATCGTTGAAGGCGTTATCGTTGAAGAAGGCGCGGTCATCTCTATGGGTGTCTATATCGGTCAATCAACGCGCATCTATGATCGCGAGACTGGCGAGATTCATCGTGGCCGTGTACCAGCAGGTTCTGTTGTCGTACCAGGTAGCTTACCGTCAGAAGATGGCACGCACAGCTTGTACGCTGCTATCATCGTGAAAAAAGTTGATGCGCAAACTCGTGCAAAAACATCAGTAAACGAGCTATTACGCTTAGCCTAAATATTTGGCAAGTACCGTTGTTTATTGAATAATATTGTTTTATATGAAGATGCTGGAGTATGACTCCAGCATCTTTTTTGCAGCTTAATATAACGCGTTACGTTATAATCCTCTTTTAGTTTGTCTTTATACAAACACAAAATCATTCGTACCATCCCCTGCCTTTTTATTACGATTGATAAGCGCTTCATCGCCTTATCGACCTTTAACTGTATTTGAAATATTATGAGTGAATCATCATTACGCACCGCCGCTATCCCTGTCACTGACCCTGAAGCAGGGTTGCGTCTGACTGAGATTTTTTATTCCTTACAAGGTGAAGCAATCACTTCAGGCTTGCCGACGATATTTGTGCGTCTAACAGGCTGTCCGCTGCGCTGCGTCTATTGTGATACCGAATATGCTTTTACTGGCGGCGAACGACAATCATTAGAAACCATTATAGAAACCATCAAGAGTTATCCGTGCAAGCGTATCTGTCTGACGGGCGGTGAGCCGCTAGCACAGCCAAATGCCATTGAATTGATGAAACGTTTGCTGAGCGATGGGTATGAGATATCCCTTGAGACCGCAGGCGCGCTCACGGTAGAAAACGTGCCAGCAGCAGTCAGTAAGGTAATGGATCTCAAAACGCCAAGCTCAGGCGAAGTCGATAAAAATCTATGGTCAAACCTCGACTATCTCACTCAGCATGACCAAATCAAGTTTGTCATTATGAATCGTACAGATTACGACTGGGCAAAAGCTAAATTGACCGAGTATAAGCTAAACGAATTGGTCGGTACGGTATGGTTCTCTCCGATGTTTAATGTCGCAGATGATATCGATGAACAGCTCAGCCCTGAAGTACCTGTATTGGCGCGCGAGCTAGCAGAATGGATGTTGGCTGATGCCTTACCAGTTCGCTTTCAGCTGCAATTACATAAGATCATTTGGGCAGATGCCAAAGGCAAGTAACTATCAGCAAGTAACAAACAAAAAGTGCGAACACGTTGATTGCCATGGATAAGGTAGCGGTATGATCAAACTCATTTTATTGGGCTTGCTAGCAGGTGCGTTTTTTAGCTCAACATTTATATTAAATGAGCTTATGAGTAGCGCAGGTGGACATTGGTTTTGGTCAGCGAGTCTGCGCTATGTCTTTATGCTATTGATTATCACCGCCGTTATTACGATGCAACATGGCTTTGGTCGTATTAAAGCGCTAATGAGAATTTTTCTACAGCATTGGGGCTTTTGGTGCATTACTGGCAGTATTGGGTTTGGACTGTTTTACACCGGTATTTGCTATGCCGCAGATCATGTTGCGGGATGGGTAGTAGCGGCTACCTTTATGTTTACCGTCGTCACCAGTTTGCTTGTGCTATTGGCATTTGGTCAACGTTTTGATAAAAAATTCATCGTATATGCTGTCATTGTTTTTATCGGTGTAGCACTCGTCAATATCAGTGAAGGTCTGCATGCTGCCTCTATAACTGACGCTGTTCCAATGTCTGACATGCTTCTTTACGGTGCGCTACCTGCTCTTGTCGCTGCTTTTAGCTACCCAATTGGCAACCAGCTGGTTTGGCAGGCTTCTCATAATGCCCGCCAGCGCAATACTGAACTACAGAAGGCCGCAGAGTTGAACGCTCAACGAGCTAGCATCAGTATTGGTATTGATATCAGTGAGCAGAGTGAACCGCTCATATCCGAAGCTTATGATTTGCCAGCTACGACATATGATGCTACCGACCTCGATAGCGTACTTCAAAGTAACAACACTGCGGCAACCTCATCCCTACAAAATCTAATTGCTCGTATTCCTTCTATCGAAACCACGCTACTGCAAAATGCCTTTAACAAAGTGTGGCTAATGACTCTTGGGTGTTTGCCATTTTGGCTGTTTTTGGGCATTATAGTGCGCCCTGACCAGCCCCACCCCTCACAAATAATCAATACGTTGCTCGTTGCTCTATTGGCAGGCGTGGCAGCGACCACTATATTTCTGTATGCGCGCGAGCAAGCTGTTACTTCAAGCGAGGTTGCAGGCGTTGACTCAACCCAAGCCAGTGAAGTTATCTTTGCTTTGATTGGGGGTATATTATTATTAGATAACGCCATACCTTCGGCGATGGGACTGTTCGGTATAGGGCTAATTATTGTAGGGCTGATATTATTTGCAAAAGATGGCTAAATAACACTACGCCTATTTCGTCAAATTTATACATTGAATAGCCACCTAAAAAACACCTATCACTTTGATGATCTCGATTTGGCAATATAACCATGGGTAATGCTTTGATTTTTCCTGATATTCTATTATATTTATTGGACATGGTTGGCATTATTGCCTGCGCGATTGCAGGGACCTTGCTTGCGCAGCATAAAGGCTTCGATATTGCTGGTTGTATCTTGGTGGCGATGGTCAATGCCATCGGCGGTGGTACATTACGTGATATGGCTCTAGACCGCCATCCTCTATTTTGGATGACCGACCTTAATTACGTGATTGTTATCACCGTGACCTCCCTTATCTTACAAGTATTTTTTCATCTTTATCATAAAATCGATAATGCGCTAAAGCTTTTTGATGCCATTGGACTGGCCGCTTTTAGTGTGATTGGTTTCAAGGTAGCCTTAACCCTAGACATGTCTCCCCTTATTGCTATTATGATGGGTGTCTGGACTGCCATTATCGGTGGTTTGCTACGTGATATCATCTGTAATGAGATCCCGCTGGTACTACAGCGTGAGATTTATATTACTGCCAGTATCGCAGGGTCTGTGACGTATTTATGCTTACAGTATTTTGGAGTCGGTGCCAGTCTCAACGAATTTATTATGCTGTTTGTCATCTTTGCAGTACGTATGCTCGCGCTCAGGTTCGACTGGCATCTGCCTTCTATTCGACTCGTAGACTGATTGATTGAGCAAGACTCTACTTAGATAGCCTTTGTTTGACTGACAATAATTGAAAATAGTGAGAACTGCCCATGTTGGCTATCGTATTGGACCCTACCGTACTGATCACTACTTTTGACCCACGCTCTTTGATATATTTCTTCGATATGATTGGTATCATCGCCTGTAGCGTCTCGGGAACAATACTTGCCAAGCACAAAAACTTCGATGTCTTCGGCTGTCTACTCGTGTCTATCGTTACTGCTATCGGCGGCGGCACGGTACGTGATGTCATTCTGGATCGCCATCCGTTATTTTGGATGGTAGATATGAGCTATCTGACCCTTATTACGATTTCATCACTAGCGATGCAGATATTTTTTCATCCAAACTCAAGACGAGTGGATAAGTTCCTCAAACTCTCTGACACCATTGGTCTGTCAGCATTTACACTGATCGGTATCAAAGTCGCTGATAGTATGGGTGCCAATGTACCTGTAGCGCTGTTATTAGGTGTGATTACCATCGTGGTTGGTGGCATCATTCGCGATATGATTTGCAATGAGATTCCATTGGTACTACAGCAAGAGATTTATATCACGGCAGCGTTGACAGGTGGGGTTCTGTACTTTGCTCTAAAGAATTTAGGCGTGACAGATTGGGTAGCTGACATCTCTACGATGAGTACGATTTTTACTTTGCGGATGCTAGCTATTCGTTACGATTGGCAGTTCCCCACATTAGAGTGGAAATACTGATATTAGGACGTGTCTTCATTTCAATAATACTAACGCGCCCATATTTGAGCGCGTTTAGTATTATCGGTTTGACATTGTCGCTTTACCCTTGCTCTACCACAGCCAAATCTTTGACCATCAACTGTAAGCTTTGTTTGCCATTCCATTCATTGATGTCTAGCTGAAATAACAAATGGACTTGCTTAGCACGGTAATCCCACGCCTCATTATCGAAGTTAAAGCAAATTGCCTCTATCGGATATTGAACGTCTGGATAGCGCAGCGATAACTTAAGATGTTTGTCTTTTAAAATCTTGAAGCTCAGTACCTCAAACACACCGTCAAATATCGGTGGCGCAAATCCATGACCCCAGATACTGGCATCGGCTAAATGCTCAGCAAACCATAAGCTAAAGTCACTCGCTTGCAAAGGTCCATCGGTGAATTTTTGCTCTGCAAATACCTCATCATCCATCTGCGCCATCACTTCATTAAAAGCTGTGACAAATGCCTCAAAGTTGCGGCGCTTGAGGGTTAAACCAGCCGCCATCGCGTGCCCGCCGAAATGACTGATTAAGTCTGGATAACGCTCAGCAACTTGTTCAATCGCATCACGAATATGTACGCCGGCGATAGAACGTGCAGAACCTTTAATAGCACTATCTTCATCTGTTTGTTCAGTGTCTGCTGGTGCAAAAACGATACTGGGTAAATAATGGCTTTCTTTTAGGCGACCAGCGACAATGCCGATGACTCCTTGATGCCAATCGTCTTGGTACAGAATAATACTACGCGCACCTGAATTGCTGGCTTTAGAAGTAGAGACAGCTTGAGTAATTGTGTCATCGTTACTCGCATTGTTGTCGCTATCACCACTCACACTTTCATCGCTATTAGCTTCAGAGGCCAGTGCTTGTACGATACTATCGGCTTGCGTACGCATCTCGCCCTCTACACGACGACGCGTACGATTCAGCTGCTCAAGCTCTTGTGCCAAACGTTGTGCAGTACTCCAGTCTTCAGTCAATAAGCACTCGATACCAATTCGCATATTATCCATACGCCCAGCAGCATTGATACGTGGGCCTAATACAAAACCGAAATCCTGTGCATGAAGCTGTTTGGGATCACGGCCCGCTTGCTCAAGCAATGCCAATATTCCCATACAGCAGCGGCCTTGACGAATAGCTGATAATCCGTGATGTACCAAGATGCGGTTGTTTTTATCCAGTACCCCAACATCTGCAATCGTCCCAAGTGCGACCAAATCCAAATATTGACTCACCTGTACAGTAGACTTGCCAGCTTCGCGGCGTAGCTTTGCTAAGCGTCCGAGCACATAAAATGCGACTCCAACTCCTACCAATGCTTTACTAGCAAAGTCACAACCTAGCTGATTGGGATTGACTACCGCTTCTGCAGGTGGCGTCTCTTTGGTCGTGAGATGATGGTCAGTAATAATCACCGTGATACCATCAGCTTGGGCGCGTGCCACCCCTTCATGACTTGAGATACCATTATCAACCGTCACTATCACGTCTGGCTGAAAAGTCTCAATACCTAACTCGACAATCTCTGGCGTCAGGCCATAACCGTACTTAAAACGATCTGGTACTAGGAAATCAACGACCGCACCCATCTTTGTGAGCGCGCGCATCATTAAGGCTGTACTGGTGGCACCATCACAGTCAAAGTCACCAACGATCAAGATACGCTGACGCTCATCAATGGCCACATCTAATAAGCGCACGGCTTCTGTGACACCGTGTAGGGCCTCAGCAGGCAATAGACCTGATAGGCTAGTCTCCAGCTCATCAGGCGCAGTGATACCTCGCCCTGCATACAGACGGGCAAGCGTGAATGATTGAGCGGCAAATGGTTGCAGCGCGGCGGGCAACTCGTCGATGCGAGTGCTAGTATAACGGGGGTTTAAATTTAGCATGAGGGTATTCTACTGGCTTTAGTAGAGGCTCACAATGACAATTTATACTACCTTTGTATATCATTAGGCATTGTGCAACCTGATGAATGATGCCCATATATTAGTGATAATTCAGACTGCCATTTTTATAGCTTATACAAACCACCTTCATTTAATCACTTACAAAAAAGGTGCACAGTGTGAGTAATTTCATTCATTTTGCTACAAAGCAATGATTGTAAGCCACGCATAAATCCATAAAATAGTAAGCAACTGAAGGATTTGTTATCTATTGAACTTTTTATCATTTATATTTTAATTATTTATAAGGACACTTTATGAAAACCACGCCACTTGCTGAAAAACTTCCAAATACTATCGACCCTAACCTAGACCTTGATAAAGTTAAAAAAGAATGTCAGGGAATGGTAAAAAGACGCGCTAGAGTTTCTGCTGGTGTAGCGGTTGTGCCAGTACCATTTTTTGATGTGGCAGTTGACGCGGGCATGTTGACGCAGTTGATTCCAGAAATTAGTGAGCGTTTCGGTCTCATTGAAGACCGTCAGTCAGCCATTAACTTGGAATCTCGCGAAGTGCACTGGAGCGCAGTAAAAGATCGTACGGTAGATTTCGCTGGTCTAATGGCAACACGTGGCATTGTCAAAAAAACCATTCAGGGCTTTGGTGGTCGTATCGCTGCCAAACAAGTGACCAAGTTTATCCCACTTGGCGGTCAATTGGTTGCTGCAACGATGGGCTATACGATTTTTAAGAAAATTGCTAATGATCATATCAATGAATGCTATAAATTGGCAAAAGATATTCAGCAAAAAGAACATGGCAAAAATGTGTAAATAAGCCGAATAGCCTAGTCTATATCAAGCCAGTTAAGTGATTACTTAGCTGGCTTTTTTGTGGTTTATACAAATAGGTTATAGAGTTCTAAAATAAAATGCGCTTGTGGTTAATGATGTCATTGCTAGGTTTTACTGATAATATACAGCTTTATTTATGACAGACACCTTAAAGGACTAACTTATGAAAAAAATCTTGGCTTCAACGATGATGCTAGCGACTTTTGCCTTGGCGGGATGTACCACAACAGGTGCGACAAACAATGGTACAGGTACAGCAATCGGTACCGCAAATGAGATTGGCATGAATGTTTTTAGAGCTGCGATCGACAACCAATGCCGTAGCCAAATTGAAAAACAAAACGCGTGGCGTGTTGCAAGCGTCGCCATGACAGAAGCACAGCAAGAATCTGTTAAAACCAATGTTTGTGGCTGCGTCAGTGAGCAAGCACCGCAGCAAGTAACGATTGTTGAGCTGGGCAATGCCGCGATTGACTCTCAGTACCGTACTCAGTTAGTTGCACAAGTCGTCGCCAAATCTTTACAGAGCTGCTATACAAGATTTGTTCAATAGAACAATCAAATAATTCGTTAGAATAAAAAATAATAAAAAGGGTGCGTTATACATAACGCACCCTTTTTATTGCTAATAGATTAGTTCAGTTCTTAGCCTAAAATTTATTTGTGTCAGCTGGTTGAGACGTTATAGAAGCAGTAAAAGGTAATGATTGGCTACGACGGAAATACTTCGAGGTGCTATCAATAATTTTATCTACCTCCTTAATTAAATCATTAATCACGTCATCGTAAATACCATGATATAGCTCTTTTTCAAATGCTGTAAATGGGTGTTTGCGCGACGCTGAACCCACCTCAGTGACACCATCTTTACTATAAAAAATATCTACGCGACCATCACTATTCAACACACAATTTAATAGTCCACCTTCAATTTCCATCTCTACGCGTTCTGGCATAAAAATATAGTCATCTACATTGATAAGCTTTTTTTCTACTTCTCGTTTAAAAAATGATTTGATATCGAACATAGGTACATCCCTAACTTTATAATTATAAGATACGTGAGCATGCCGAGCACTGTGACTGTTACCCAGTATTCATCTGTGTGATTAACGGGTCATGCTTTACTCAGTTATCCTATAAGATAGCGTTAGATTAGTTAAGGTGCGATATGTAAAACTGCGTTTGATGTTGGTAAAAATGTGCGATTGATTTTGAATGGGATATAGATCCAACGAAACAGAACCAGAAAAATAGATTCAGCAAAAAAGGAAGCTGCCAATAAGTAACTTCCCTTTTATATTATTGAACTACATTAACTGACTTAATTAGACCCAGCCCTTCTCACGAAACGATTTGAGTACCTCTACAAATACTGCCATCTCGTCAGGTCTGCCAAGTGTTAAGCGATTAAAGCCAGTGATTGGCGCAAACTCGCGCCCAACCGCAATACCATGCTCACGCATTCTGTCGATATAGGTTTGCACATCGCCTTGTATCTCATGAAATATAAAGCTTGCCTGTGATGGCAAATAGCGTAAACCAAGCTCATCTAATGTTTGCTCAACCAGTTGACGTGATTGATTGGCTGTACGTAAGCTCAATGCTAGAAAATCTTCATCATCTAGAGTTGCTAATGCAGCTACAGCGCCTGATAAGTTAGTATTATCAATCGAGATAAAAGCCTCTAGTTTGGCTATCATTTGCGGGCTAGCAACTGCATAGCCGACACGCATGCCAGCGAGTGCACATAGTTTTGAAAAGGTACGCACCACAACGATATTTTCAGAGTACTCCTCTCGTATCCATGCAACACCACTCTCAAAACTTGGATCAGTCACATACTCTGAATAAGCTTCATCTAATAAAAAGTAATGGTTACTTGGTGCATGCCCTACCCATTCTTTGAGCTTTACTGTGTCAGTAATAGTCGACGTTGGGTTGTTTGGATTGCACAGATAAAACAAACTAATACCGTCAAAGTCATCAGCGACTTTTTGCATGCTTTGCAAGTCAAAAGCATAACTTTCAGTCATCAGCGGTACTTTTACCACAGGCACATCGATGGACGTCGCGTATAACTCAGCATAGGCAAAGGTTGGATGCGGCACGATAACTTGGAATTTTTTGCCTTCTACTAATGCTTGATTTTGTAGCATTTGGACGACAGTACGAATGTTTTCACTAGAGCCACTGCCCAGTGAGATTTGACTCTGTGTCACACCGTTTATCTCAGCGACTTTGGTAATCAGTGCCGCACGTTGGTCATCGGGATAACGAAAACCGATGTCTAGAGAGTCGATAACGGCTTGTTTGGCAGCATCTGACATGCCGAGTGAGTTTTCGTTAGAGTTTAATTCTATTAAGTTGTTGGTAAGCACAGTGAATAATACGCCTAGATTATGTCCATTCCAAAAATTTAGTCTGTGTTGACAATGTGAGCTATAAAAACAGTAAGCCTAGCCCAAATAGAGCATTACACGTGCTCAGCTTGTTAGCATGTGACTTAAATTTTTGAAATATTATATGGATGGTGAGATTTATGCGGATATGGTAAGTGGCAATGCGCGGTATTACAAGTATTCTGTACGTTCCGATATTGAATAAACCATAAAAAAGTGAGGTACTCAAAAAGCACCTCACCTTTGCTATTGTTTAGCCTCTTTTTAGCCCTAATATTTAACCCAAGTTATCAGATTAAATGTGCTTTTAACTCTAGTACTTTATCACGCGTTTTTGCTGCTTCTTCAAACTTCAAATCACGCGACATTTGCTGCATTTGCTTCTCTAATCGTTTGATTTCTTTGGCAAGCAGATCAGGGCTACGCAAGATATTGATATCCACATCTGGTAAATTACTTTTAACTGGGATAGCTTGATTGTCATTGGCATCCAAGCTCTCGCCAGTATCAATCTTGTCCGTGATACTACGGCGAGCCCCTTTTGGCGTGATGTTATGCTCAAGGTTAAAGGCAATCTGCTTATCACGGCGACGATCCGTCTCATCTATCGCCTTTTGCATACTTGGCGTAATGCGATCGGCATAGAGAATGGCTTTACCGTTTAAGTGACGCGCTGCACGACCAATGGTCTGAATAAGCGAACGCTCTGAACGCAAAAATCCTTCTTTATCGGCATCAAATATCGCTACCAATGATACCTCTGGCATATCCAAGCCTTCACGTAATAAGTTGATACCGACCAGCACATCATGCACGCCAGTACGGAGCTCATGAATAATCTGCATACGCTCAACAGTATCAATGTCCGAATGTAGATAGGCGACTTTTACATCGTACTCTTTAAGATAACTGGTCAGATCTTCCGACATACGCTTGGTCAATGTGGTAATCAGTACACGCTCGTCCTTTTCACGACGTTTGGTAATCTCTGATAGCACATCATCAACTTGCGTCAATACAGGACGTATTTCAATCTCAGGATCAATTAGTCCTGTAGGACGAACGACCTGCTCAACGACTTGCTCGCTGTGTTCAAGCTCATATAGGGCTGGCGTGGCACTAACATAAATGGTTTTAGGCTTAATGCGCTCCCACTCTTCAAACTTCATCGGGCGGTTATTCATCGCACTGGGTAATCTAAAACCATAATTGACCAAGTTTTCTTTACGTGATCTATCGCCTTTATACATCGCGCCAATCTGTGAAACCGTCACATGTGACTCATCAAGGAACAGTAAGGCATCTTCTGGAATATAATCAAACAACGTCGGCGGCGCTTCTCCTGATGGACGACCAGAGAGATGCTGTGAGTAGTTTTCGATACCGTTACAGTAACCAAGCTGCTGAATCATCTCCAAGTCATACTGAGTACGCTCTTTGAGACGTTGTGCTTCAATCAACTTATTGTTGTCACGGAAGTATTCTAAACGCGGCTCTAACTCAGCACGAATCGTGTGGCTGGCAGCTTCTAACTTATTACGCGGCGTCACATAGTGCGACTTTGGATAAATGGTAATACGTGGCACGCTGCGCACCGTCTTACCCGTTAAAGGATCAAACCACGTAATCTTCTCAACCTCGTTATCGAATAAATGCACACGTACGGCTAGCTGCTCAGACTCAGCAGGATAGATATCTAACAGCTCTCCACGCAAGCGATACGTACCACGGCCAAAATCTAGCTCGTTACGCGTGTATTGCATCTCAACCAAACGCTTGATGGTTGCCGTACGATCGATGTTATCGCCCACAACGACATGCAATAGCATTTTTAGATAACTTTCTGGATCACCCAAACCATAGATACAAGATACCGAAGCGACGATAATCGCATCGCGACGCTCTAACAAGGCACGCGTGGCGGAAAGGCGCATCTGATCAATATGATCGTTAATAGCGCTGTCTTTTTCGATAAAGGTATCACTAGCAGCAACATACGCTTCTGGCTGATAATAGTCATAGTAACTGACAAAATATTCGACCGCATTATTAGGGAAAAACGATTTGAACTCACCATATAGCTGAGCCGCTAGCGTTTTGTTGTGCGCCATAATAATGGTTGGGCGCTGAGTTTCAGCGATGACCTTTGCCATGGTATAGGTCTTACCAGAACCAGTCACACCCAATAGCAACTGCTCGTCCATGTCCGAATTGATGCCGTTAACTAGCTTTTTGATGGCTTGCGGCTGGTCGCCTGCTGGCTCAAAGTCAGTAACCATCTCGAAGGCACGACTTGATATTTGCGTCCCTGACGCATTAACACCACTAATTTCAGCTTCGCCTTGGAGCTGAGTGGCCAATTGATTTAACTGACGCGATGAGCGCGGTTCAGGCATTCGCATAATGGCTTTCTTCTTCTTAAGGTTTATAACAATATGGGGTCTGAGCAGCGGTTTTTAAAGGAGAATAAGGAGTCTTATCCTATAGTCGAAACGCTCTCTCGCTGCCCAAAACATAAGTATATAAATGTACTATCTATTAAAAGTTAATGCTTAATCTTAGCGGATAAAACTTACATCGTTATAAAAAACGCACACAGTATTCGATAAATTTACAAAGCTTTTCACGGTTAACAGACTCGTTACACGACCACTCAACAAAGCCTAACACTCAAGGGTTCCAACACTGAGTTAAGCTGCTATTATCGTTCTTGAGTTAACAAGTTGATGACTTTCAAGTATTAATGATCAGTATTAGTGAATGGATAGCTTTATAGCAATTCCTATGATTAGTTTTGAATTGATTGTCATCGAATAGAAGACCAATAAAAATACATTGAACTTTCATTCAATATAATAATTTTAAATAAATGACGGAGTAAAATATGAGAGAACGTTACGCAAGTGGTATTTCAGACGAAACTGCGAAAAAAATGATTGATTTATTAAACGCTAACCTAGCAAACGTTATCGATTTAACATTAGATGGCAAACAGTGCCATTGGAATCTACAAGGCACTGGCTTTATCGGTGTACATCAATTATTAGATGAGACATCAGATCGTATCCTTGAAGTATCAGATACTATCGCAGAGCGTATTGTAATCCTAGGTGGTCAACCAAATGGTTTGGCAAGTCGCGTAGTAAAAGAGTCTATCCTAGATGACTACCCAACCGACATCACTGAAGTAGATCAGCATGTACGTGAGTTAACTAGCCGCTATAAAAAAGTCGCAGAGACATTGCGTGAAGCAATTGCCACAGCTGGCGATGCAGGTGATGAAGACACCGCTGACTTATTTACAGAAGCTAGCCGTATCGTTGATAAAGATGCATGGTTCATCGGCGCAAATGCACCAAAGAAATAAGTATCCGTGAATTAATGGGTATTTTAGACTCATAATTACGAATAAAAAAGCCGTCATTATTGACGGCTTTTTTGTGTCTGGTTTTTTGAATTTAAAAAGTGTACTTAAAAGCATTCGATAAGACCTACATACTACATATTCAATCCATCAAACCCCCAGATTAAATATTCTCTAAACTTAGCAGCTCAGCGTTAGGTTCTGACAGTGTCAAGATAGCCTCTTGAAAGACTGGGTTACCTCTAAATAGATTTTCAATCTCTTCAAACTTCTGTGCGATATGCTCTTCTTTTTGATTGCCAGCGATATCTACTGCGGCCACCATAAATATCTTTTTTGGTCCGACCCACTCTAGGTGCAGATAGGACACACTATCGATATCTGGATGATTCAGCAGCTCGCTCAAAACGTATTCGTGCATACGGTCAGTGACTCTATGCCCGACTAAGAAATCTCGATTACGACTGATCAAGAATATGGCGACGACACCCAGTAGTAGGCCAACGATGATAGACCCTAACGCATCCCAATACGGTTCGCCCGTATAAGCGTGCATACCCATAGCGGCAGCGGCAATCACCAAGCCGATAACCGCTGCTAAATCTTCAAAGAATACACCGCGCAACGTTGGGTTAGAGGTATCTACGACATAGCCAAGTGCACTGATATCGAGCGCCTCGCCATGCTTTTTACTTTGTCTGTATGCCTGAACCAAGGAAATCCCTTCGAGCACAAACGCTACTGCCAATACGATAAAGCCAATCGTATAGTTAGCCTCAGACTCAGTAGCGTTCCATTCTTTAATACCCGTATAGATAGAGACAATCGAACCTGCCGTAAATACACCGAAAGCCGCAATCATCGACCAAACATAAGACTCTTTGCCGTAGCCTAACGGATGGCTTTTATCAGCAGGTTTGATGGATTTTTTTTCTGCGACGATGAGCAATGTACCATTACCAGCATCTGCCCATGAGTGAGCTGCTTCTGCAATCATGGAGGCTGAGCCTGTCATAAAAGCGGCAACTGTTTTTGCGATTGCAATAACCAGATTGGCCCCAACTGCAATTAACACAGTGATAAGTGAGCCTGAATGCTCGTCGTTGGTTTCAGGGCTTTGATTAAGGGTATGTTTTAATTCAGGGTCATTTGGAATTTTAGGATTGCCCGCCCCACGCGCGCGAGGTGTTTGCGCCTTAGGAGAGGCTGGTAGATGGCGCTGGGGATTAGCAATAGATGGCTTTAGACTCATGCTAGACTCACTGAAATAACGTATTGATAGTAGAATTTTTCGCCGTAGATAAATGGCTTGAAACATACATCAGCTTAAAATAAGCGCTCTACAATCTCAGTGTCTTTTTAGTGAGTCGTTGTATGAATTATTAACTCAATAAACCTAGATAACTTTATACAATTTTAGATAGCTTTAAATAACTTAGGCTATTTTTTGTCATCTACTTCGTGTTCGCTAAACTGCTTGTTAATCTATTCGAAATCACAACTTGGACGATGTGAGCTTTCCATACGCAGCTTTTTTCGTTCTTTTGCTGCATCAGCTCGACATTGCTGCATCTTGTTTTTGATATCGAGTGGCGGTGCGGAGGTTGGTTTGCCATTGTCATCGATAGCCACCATCGTAAAGTAACAGCTATTGGTATGACGAACGGTACGACCCCGCACATCTTCTGCTTCGACGCGGATACCTACTTCCATTGAGGTATTACCAACATAATTGACACTGGCTGCAAAAGTAACCAGCTCGCCCACATATATCGGCTCACGGAACATCACCTGATCGACAGACAGTGTCACCACATAGTTACCACTATAGCGACTGGCACAAGCATAAGCGACCTGATCAAGCATCTTGAGCAAATCCCCACCATGCACATTGCCAATGAAATTCGCCATATCGGGCGTCATAAGTACTGACATATATAGCTCGTGGTTTAATGGGGCTTTTTTGGCAGTGGAGCTGGTATTGTATTGCGGCATAATATTCCTTAATGGTTTGACACTTATTTATTATGCCTACCATTTATACAGCAGGTCGCCGTATAGCACAAACAGACCTCTGTCATTAGACAGTCTAAATTGTGTAAATTGGTGCTATTTAAACAGCGTTATATAGGCCAAGATATAAGCGCTAGCTCAACCAATGAAAGCGATATGCAAGCCATGCCACTATCGCACTCACTGAACCGGTTAAAATACCACCCCATACAAAGTCAACCAACGCCGTATCTAGCGTAAAGCCTTTATACAGTGCCAAATTGGTAAAGTCGTATGTGCCATAAGCCATCAAGCCAATCAGTCCGCCGAGTAAGAAGATATGACCAACGGATGCGCCAGCTTTGATTTGCGGATATAGAACCAAAATACAAAGTGCCAATATATAAAACATATAAAACACGCCAGCCGCCATCATGTTCGGTTCATCAGCCAATAGATGCCCGATACGTGACTCATAAAAGGCGCCTTTCATGGTCGTCAGCCAGACAGCATCGACACCCAAAAAGATAACCACAGCAGCGAGATAAATAAAAACGTAACCCATGATATTACCTCTTATAAAATGAATAAAAACGGATAAAATTTATAGTGTTAGTCTTGGCTGAATAAAGTCTAAAAATGCCAGAATACGCGAAGATACGGCACTGTTTTTGTAATATACCGCCTGTATGGCTTCACGGTTGTTTGGTCTGACTATCGCCTCAGGCAATACTTCAACCAATCGTCCAGATTCCAAATCTTCACCAATCATAAAATGTGACAATAAAGCAATACCTTGATGATTCAAACATAGCTGACGTAAGGTCTCGCCGCTACTGCCAGTCATATGAAAATTCAGTTTAACTGGAGTTTTTAGTGGCCAGCTATTTAGTTTTGACGCATCGTTAAAGCCAATTAATTTATGAGTGCTTAAATCATCAACATTCAAATTATCAATATGAGTCACTTCATTATGCTGGTGTAAGTATTCAGGACTGGCTACTAGCCGCAGCTTACTTTTACCTAATAGACGTGCATGCAAATTTGAGTCTTTTAAGTCGCCAATTCTGATAGCTAGATCCGTCTTATGCTCAAGCAAATCAATAATATTGTCATGCGAGGTAAGGTCGAGAGTGATATGTGGATACTGCGCCACAAAATCACCAACCAAAGGCGTCAGTTGATGAAAGACAAACGGGCTCGCGGCGTCAATCCGTAAATGCCCACTCGGCGCTTGTTTTAACAGCTTAATCGCTTCTTCACCGGTATATAACGTATTTAAACTCTCACGCGCATATCTTATAAAGACATGCCCTTCCTCCGTCAGCTCCAAGCGCCGTGTCGTTCTATTTAGCAGCGTGCATTGCAGCGTGTCTTCGAGTCTGGACACCGCACGAGATACTTTGGCAACCTGCTGATTCAGTAAGTTGGCAGCGCCAGTAAAGCTGCCCGTGTCTACTACCGTCAAAAATATCTCTATATCTTCTGTTTTAGCATGTCCCATCATCATGATGACCTTTACAAAATTGACAAAGGTATTTTGTCATTTGTGCTGTTTTTTGCAAACTATAAATCGGTCAAACTACGCGCATCATTTAATTATTAGGATGTCGTTATGCCACTCGCTTTATGGGCGCTTACTCTAAGCGCATTTGCAATTGGGACAACCGAATTTGTCATTGTTGGATTGGTACCAACTATTGCCACCGATTTGGGCGTGAGCTTGCCTTCAGCAGGTTTGCTCGTCAGCCTATATGCCGTTGGTGTCGCTATCGGTGCCCCTATCCTTACTGCACTCACTGGTCGCTGGAATCGTAAAATAGTACTGATGAGCCTAATGGGTCTGTTTGTCATCGGCAACTTGCTGGCTTGGCAAGTACCCAGTTATGAAACCTTAATATTTGCCCGTATCTTGACTGGTCTGGCACATGGTGTGTTTTTCTCTATTGGTTCCATGATTGCTACTAGCCTTGTCAGTAAAGAAAAAGAAGCCAGTGCAATTGCCATTATGTTTACCGGACTCACTGTGGCGCTCGTCACTGGCGTCCCCCTTGGTACATGGATTGGACAGCATTTCGGTTGGCGCGCTACATTTTTAGTCGTGTCAGTACTGGGTTTAATCGCTTTAATTGGTAGCGCAATATTGGTACCAAAAAACCTAAAAAAATCTATCCCTGCAACGTTCAAAGAGCAACTACAAGTCATTGTAAAACCACAGTTACTGCTGGTTTATCTCATGACTATTCTTGGTTATGGCGGTACGTTTACGGCATTTACCTATCTAGCACCTATCTTAGAGCAGCAAACCAAATTTGCACCATCAGCCATTGGGCTCATCATGCTCGTATATGGCGTATCCGTTGCTATTGGTAATATCTGGGGCGGCAGACTTGCAGATAAACGTGGCCCTATTAGTGCGCTTAGCATTATATTTAGTGCCCTAAGTGTCATTCTTTTACTGTTCACCTTTACTATGCAGTCCAAGATTGCCGCAGTGCTAACTATTCTAGTATGGGGTGCTTTCGCCTTTGGTAATGTACCAGGTCTACAAATCTACGTGGTTAAGCAAGCTGAAAAATATACGCCAAATGCCGTCGATGTCGCTTCTGGATTGAACATTGCTGCATTCAATATCGGTATTGCACTGGGCTCAATCATCGGTGGTAGCGTGGTTGAAAATATGTCATTACAAGACACAGCTTGGATCGGTGCTGTTATTTCTTTAATGGCACTAGCGGTCACACGCTATTCAGGTCTACGTGATAAGCGTGCCCTGCCAGCATCGTAGAACCTTTCGATGTACAACCTCTCAACACATGGGTCCCAAACTGTTTGTGCAGTATGAGACCCTATTAATGTCATAAGCAAACCATATCTATATGATTAGACTTATACTGATGCGGTGTCTGTTCTATCTTCTTCACTAAATGTCTCATCGTTCAAAACCGTTTTATGATTTAAGACGGCAGATGGCAAATCAGAAAAATGTAGCGTATCGATATTGTTAGGCTTCACCGCAGTGACTTGAACCACACCGATGGTACGCTCCAAGAATCCCCCTTCGCAGTAACAGAAATAAAACGCCCATAGGCGGATAAAGGCATCGTCATAGCCAAGCGCTTGAATTTCTGTACGCTGCGCCATAAATGCAGCACGCCAGTCACGCAGCGTGTACGCATAATCAAAACCATAATCATGCAATTGTTTGACGACCATATCGGTTTGTTCAGTAAATTGGGTCGTCAGCTCTTGGTTTGAGAGCAGACAACCACCTGGGAAAATATGCGTTTGTATAAAATCAACCGAGTCGATATAGTCTTGATAATTCTGATCGTTAAAGGTGATGGCCTGTAATACCATGAGACCCGTCGGCTTGAGCAAGCTATTACACTTGGCAAAGAACGTCGGTAAATACTCATGCCCCACCGCTTCAATCATCTCGATACTGACTAGCTTGTCATATTGACCTGTCAGCTCGCGGTAATCTTGCTTAAGCAGTGTGATTTTGTCAGACAGACCTGCCGCCTCGACTCGTCGCTTCGCTTCATCATACTGGGCATCAGAGATAGTCGTGGTGGTCACATGGCAGCCGTAATGCTTGGCCGCAAAGATAGCAAAACCGCCCCACCCTGTACCAATTTCGATCACATTATCATCAGCACTAAGCTGTAAACGTTGGCATATAAGCGATAGTTTGTGCTGCTGAGCATCGCTGAGCGTCACGTCAGGCGTAGGATAGACTGCTGATGAGTACATCATCGTATCGTCCAAAAACCGCTCATACATGTCATTTCCCAAGTCATAATGCGCTAAGATATTGGATTTGGAGCCAGATTTGTCATTGCTACGTAGCTGATGCTTCGCTTTTTCAAATGCTTTACTAATACCAGCAAAACGATTCTCTAGTTTATTGAGCACTGCTAAGTTACGAGCTGCCAACCGAATCAAACCTGTTAGATCATCCGTATCCCATTCACCATCGATATAGCTGTCTGCTAGCGCGATAGAGCCACCAAGTAATAGCTGACGATAAACAGCAGGATCATGAATCTGTAACGTCACATGTAGCGAATGGCGACCAACCGCCGAGCTACTAGCATCATTAGTAGCTACTTTGCCAAAGCTACTTGTCTTAGGTTCCTGCTCGTCAAATGTTTCAATCAGCGTGAGGCTACCAAACTGAACGTGCTGCAACGCACGAAAGATAAGCTTTCTCGCTAAGTGATTCACACTATTGCTGACTGGCTGTAGTACAGCACTTTCATTAACTACTTTGCTCACACGAGCAGTTAATTTTTCTAGTTTTGTGACTGGTGCTCGATCGGTCGGTCGTGCTGGCATCGTGTATTTATCCTTGTTTAAATGCTTTATTGTTCAATAGTTGATTTTTAGTAGTACATTAACGAGATTTTTAGATTGTTGATATTTAAGATTGCTGTAAATATAAGACATCTTTTGCGTTCGATACTGCTAGCTGCTTTTCTGTTGACTGTCGGCCAATTTTTCATCGTAGTTGATATACGGCACCTTTTTAATCGCATAGAGCTTGAACGCATGCCAATAAATACGGGTTAATGATGTCATATTCATCAATGGGTTTTTTCGCAAGCTATGACGAACAGCCTCTTCTGTCATTGGCACTCCTGATATCTTTATACCAGTTTTTAGCACTTCACCGCGCTCATCACTGATATTGATAGCGATACGCACTTGTAAGCCAGTATTAGGTTGCTCGTCTGTCTTTGTACGTTTTACCGTAACCTGCCAGCGATACAGCTGATCGATAGGGTTAAAAGGTGATACGTGAAAGTCCTTGTCATGACAGAACTCAGAATTCTCTCCTTCTAACAAAAACCCGTAGTAATGACGCTTGTCCCATGGCGTATTAGACACTTCAGCCAGCAGATGAGTAGGCGTTTGCTGCGCATCAAACCCCAAGTAAAAATTGACTGGGCTAAAATAAATGCCAGCATTACGGCAGACGAGCAATCCCAACATATCGCCTTCAGGTGCGCTTCCAGCATATCTCTCGAATGCTCGGCTTAGACGTTTTTCTAGTGCTTGAATAGATTGTCCGTTACTATCATGTTTTTCATCGTTACTTAGGCTATTAGCACTCTGTAGGTCAGTATGCTGTAGATAGTCATCAGGACAGAATTGTTGTAGCGCCTTTTTCTTTAGTGAAAATAGAGGCAGACCTTTTGCTAGTAGCTTTTTCGGTAATACTTTACGCAGTGGTAATTTTTCTAAAAACTTACTCTCGTCAAATGACGCCGTGCTAATTTCAGGAAGTTCTTGCCCTGTCGCCAATGCGCTAATATTGACGCCCCAGTAGCGATAAGGGTAAACGAATTTATTCAAACTAGGTAGCAGCCGACTGTGCCATGTCGTACCCTCAAACAGCTGATGCGGCAATGCATTTGTATCATAAGAAGACTCATGATTTGGCTTAGTATTGGTATCTTGAGCGGACGTGGTCATAAATAGTCTCTTATGTAACGGCATACTTTTATATGGCGAATCTTTCAAAACACTTAGAATACATAACGGCATTAATCGTCATATTATTTGGTTTTACGGCGACCGAATAAGCCACGTTTCTTATATTGGCTCGTATCAGCAGTTGAACTCTGCAAACGATTAGCATACTCGACCAGCTCCTGATTGGTCGTCGCTGTGGTTACTTCGCGCTTGTTCAGTCTACGTAATTTGGTATCCGCTTTTATAGGCAAATCTTTATAACGAAACGGCGTGTGCGCGCTATCAGCGTCAGGTAAATGAGCTGGGTCAACCTCATCTTTTATATCAATATCAAGACCAAGCGCCCGACAGACGCGTAATCCACTGCGTACACCATCTTCATGAAAGCCATTAAACCAATAAGCCCCGCAGAAATGTGTGTGCGAACCTTTACCCGAGATACTCGACCATTTAGTCTGCGCCTCAATCATCGCAAGATCGAACACTGGATGACTGTAATCGATGCTCTTAATTATCTGCTTATCATCGACGCTTTTGTTGTCTACAGCTGGATTTAATGTGACCAAATAATTGTGTTTTTTGGTCAAGCGTTGCAGGATATTCATGTGATAAGTCAGCACTGGCTTTGCAGGTATCTGTGCGTTTCCAGCCGCTTGCTCATCCTTAACACTGCCTGAAACTGTTTCATCTATTAAGTAATTCCAGCTTGCCCATGCCAGTGGTTTCTTAGGTAAAACACTGGTATCGGTGTGCAGTACAGCCGTATTTTTGGTAAAGCGGAAATGACCTAATACTTCAGATTCATCGGTGCTCGCATCCTTTAAAATCTTTAGTGCAGTATCTGCATGACACGCAAATATAACTGCATCGAATACAAGATTTTCGCTACGGTTGTCAGCGTTACCTTTATCCTGCACTGTCAAAGCATTCTGTACCGTCAAAGTCACTTGCTCGCCATCACGAACTACAGACTGTACTGGGCTATTGACTCGTATCTTGCCACCCGCTTTGATAAAGCGCGGAATCAGTTTATTGACATATTGTTTTGAGCCACCTTTTATCGTAAACCACTGCGGACGATTGACCACGTCGAGCAACCCGTGGTTGTCAAAGAATTGTGCAAAAAACACCAAAGGAAATGCTTGCACTTCATCTAGGCTGGTTGACCATATAGCCGATACCATTGGCAGTAGATAATTATCGGTAAATAGCTGACCGTATTTCTTTTGTGCCAGATAACCACCGAGCGTTTGTTCTGCAAAGCTACTGACATCTTGTCCTTGAGAGCGCGCGCTATCATAATCTTGGCGCAGCTGTTTGATATGCTTATTAAACTGCAAAATATCTTTGATAAATTGCCAGAATTTTGGATTGAGTACATTTTTACGTTGTGACAATAAAGTGTTGAGCGTATGACCGTTGTATTCAAAATGACGTGCAGTATTTTTGACAGAAAAGCTCATATCCGTTGCCTGAAACGGCACCTGCAACTCATGAAGCAAACGAAAGAAGTTCGGGTATGTGCGCTCATTAAAAACAATAAATCCTGTATCTATCGCACTACTCTCTACATTGTTACTCTTTGCTTTTCTACCGTCTTGTAGTGCCACATCAATCGTGTTTACATGCCCGCCGATATAATCATTGGCTTCAAATACCGTCACATCATGTCGCGTACCTAGATAATGGGCACATGTCAGTCCTGATACACCTGAGCCGATGATAGCGATACGTTTTTGGGCAGTCTGATGGTCAGAATCTGTTTTAGCATTTTTTTGGTTACTTGCACGCTTGAAACGAGTAAACGGCATAAAAGCATTCCCTTCTGTATTTTTCTGTCGATATGATGGCTAAGAGTTCTATTGATAGTAGATTATTTTTAATAGTAG
>NZ_PJAT01000097.1 GCF_002836715.1 Psychrobacter sp. 4Dc | reverse complement strand
CCTAGCACTTTCAATATTTAGATAGCACAGCTTTGCTTAACGATGCTAAATAGCGTCTCAGCATTTTGATCTTGCGTAGCAGTACGATAGGCAGAAGTCTGAGTATATTGACCATACTGTGCGCGTACGCTAGCGGCTGAATCACAGTTAGCAACACTTTGTAGGGCAGATAAATGAGCACCTTGGCCTGAAGCTAGATCTTTTTCAACACTTGGGAAGGCTTCTTTAATCAAAACCGCAGCTCTAACGTTACCACCTTGGCAAGTTTCAGGAGACATAGAGTCAGAAGTAGCAGCCGTAGTACCTAAATCCCAAGTCACGTTAGAGATAATAGCTAAGATAGGGCTAGAATTACCAAACAAAGCACCACCAATACCACACTGCTTATAAATCTGCTCGATAGTGCGACCAGTTTCTGCCGTTTTAAAGCTAGAACCAAGATCGGCATTAGCTGCGCTAAATGGAATCATAGCAGCAACAACTGAAGCGAACGCAATTTTTTTCAACATAAAACTTCCTCGAAAGACGATAAAAAATAGATTATTTGACCAAAAATCAAACTTATTATGAGTATATTTCATAGATACTCTAGAATAATGTTTAACCTTATGCATTCTACAAAATAGTAAGAATATAGCAAGGTTTTTTTACATTATATTATCTATTACTATTTGAGCTCTCATAACGATAATTATGCTATATCGATAGATTTGGTCTTTATATATTACCTATTTATATTACGTTATTGGCTTTCCAGTATTTTGTCGGCTTCTTTATGAGAATCACTCTTTATAAGACTAGTTTTAGTACCTACGTCATCATTATTTTTGCTAAAAAATAGCTATTTTTCCTTAAAAAACAGCTATTTGACCTCATGAGTTTTTTACACGGCAGTAATAATATGACAAGCTAGCTCTTGTAGAATCCCCTATTATTCATACTCATAGGGAGTATAGATAACGTAGGCAAGAGCATCTGTCTATTTTATTAATTGCTTAAAGGTATTAAATGTCTTATTTAATCAAGTCTTTGGTTGTCACTTTATCGCTACTACTTAGCACCACAGTTTTTGCAGCCAATACCAGTTACTACGGCAGTAAGTTTCATGGCAAGCGCACAGCGAGTGGTAGTATCTTCAACATGAACTCTTTAACCGCTGCACATCGCACGTTACCGTTCGGTACGAAGGTACAAGTAACCAATCAAAAGACAAAGCAGAGCGTCGTTGTAAAAATCACGGACAGAGGACCTTTTATTAGAGGTCGTATCCTTGATTTATCAAAAGCCGCTGCTGGTGAAATAAACTGTCAGCTTTGTACGACCACGATGGAAATACTGTCGTACGGTGATGGCAAATATCGTAAGGAATAATGTAATAAAAAAGGGATGGCTTATGCCATCCCTTTTTCATGTCTGTTTATATAACTAACTATCTATAACGCTTTATGCGAACTTAGCTTCCATCTCTTCTAAAGTCGTCATTGATAGTAGTAACTTCTCTTCATTATCACTATGTTGCTGCTGTAGCGCCGTTTGCTCATTGAGCAATACAAGCAAGTCAGACTTACGGCTCTCTTCGTATAGCTCAGTATCAGCCAGCTTTTCCTCAAGTGTCACGAGCTGCTTATCAATCTTAGCCAGTGTCTTTTCTGTTTCCTCTATCTCGCGGCGGATAGGTGCTGTCATTTTGCGTTGTTCAGCCGCTAGCTTACGCTGCTCTTCTTTACTAAGTGCAGGCGCCGCAGCTTTACTATTTGATGAGTTATCAGATGCTTTGTTGCTTACTTGGCTACTGTCTGTTTCACGTGAAACAAACTTCTTACTCTCTTTTTTACTTTTTTTCTTACCGGTATTCTTATCTGATGCGTTCTCTTGCTTGCGCTTCTCTGCTAGCCACTTGCCATAGTCACCAATGTCGCCATCGAACTCTTCGATGATGCCATCATGTACCAGATACAGCTCATCACAGACATTGGCAATTAGTTCTCGATCATGCGATACCAGTACCACTGCGCCTTGGAAACCTTGCAAGGCTATGGTCAACGCTTGACGCATTTGTAAATCCAAATGGTTGGTTGGCTCATCAAGCACAAGGACATTTGGACGTTGCCAAACGATCAATGCTAGCGTTAGACGTGCACGCTCACCACCTGAGAATAGCTCACTTGGTGTATCAATACGCTCACCGCGGAAGTCAAAGCTACCCAAAAACGAGCGTAGCATCGCATCAGAGGTTTTACCTGCTAGGCGACGTAACATCTCTATAGGCGTTGCTTGGGCATCTAGGATATCCATTTGATGCTGATTGAAATAGCCTAGCTTTAGCGTATCCGAAACACGATACTTCCCTGTTAATACGCCAAGCTCACCGACTAACGCCTTAATCAATGTTGATTTACCAGCGCCGTTCATACCCAGTAAGCCGAGACGGGTATCAGGGGTTACCTGTACATTGGCATTATGTAGAAGCGGTGTGTCACTATAGCCAATATCTGCGTTGGTCAGCTCAATCAGCGGTGAGCTCATGTTTGCAGGCTCATAGAACTGGAAGGAGAACGGGTTGTCAGCCATCATTGGTGACAGCTCTGCCATGCGCTCTAACTGCTTAATACGGCTCTGTGCTTGCTTAGCTTTACTGGCTTTGGCACGGAAACGACGAATGAAATCATCTAAATGTGCCTTAGTTGCTTCTTGCTTTTCAAACGCTTGCTGCTGCTGCGCCATACGTTCGTGACGGGTACGGATAAACTGCTGATAGTTACCAGTATAAAGGGTGATTTTTTGCTGCTCTACATGCAGGATATGACCGACTGTCGCATCTAGAAATGCCTGATCATGCGAGATGACGATGACCAGACCCATGTAGGCATTAATCCATGTTTCAAGCCACAGGATAGCATCCAAATCCAAATGGTTGGTTGGCTCATCAAGTAACATCAAATCAGCACGGCTCATCAAGGTTTTGGCAAGGTTTAAGCGCATACGCCAACCACCAGAAAACCCTTCTACAGGCAGCTCATGCTGGCTAGTCTTAAAACCAAGACCTGCCATAATTTGTGCTGCTTTGGTCGGCGTACGATATCCGTCGATTTCATCGAACTGCTGGTGTAGCACACCAATTTGCTCATCACTGACACTGCTCAAATCATTTAGCGCAGCATTAATTTCATACCACTGCTCATCACCGCTCAATACATAATCGATTGCAGACTGCGTCGTAGCACCAACTTCCTGTGCCATGTGCGCCACATGCCAGCTATCAGGAATACTGACTTCACCTTTATCAAGGGTGACTTCTGTATCGCCTGTACCCATCTGCGTCAGTAACAGCGCAAATAAAGTAGATTTGCCTGTGCCGTTGTTGCCCGTCAGTCCAACTTTGTGACCTGGATGGAGCTGAAAGCTTGCACCTGCAAACAATTCACGACCATCACGGCGAACACCAACGTCTTTAAATTCGATCATATAATTTCTTCATCTCAACAATAATATAGATATAGGGCAATAAGAAACACACATAGGGTATGCCAACTGGCGGCTATTATTTCAAACGCTTGCCACATAGGCAAACAATTAAATAACTATTTCAAAACTAAGTATTTATTACGCCAAACACCTTATGTTGTACAAGCGACTCTTGAGCTCATACATGGTTGTTACTATTATAAAGGTTATGGCCGTAAAATACCGTAATATGACTAATAAGCTTTAAGACTGCCTAATATTATTAAGTAGTGTTTTATATAGGGCGTGTTGAACATTCAAATGTGGTGCTGGCAGTGACTATTTTTTAGACAATATGCCGTGAAATTTTTGATGCCTAGTCATTCTAGGTTAAACAATTTCGCCATGTATTGGCAAAAAAGAGTACTGCCCTGAAAGGCTGATGCTAAAATCACCCCAAAGGTCGTTACAAGCCTAGTTAAGGTCTCGACATTATCGTCGGCTTGCGCCTAGTTTGGTGCAATTTTAGCGATCAGCAGCCCTAATATTTGAATGTTCAACACGCCCTAGTCACACGCTATTATTTTTTAGTCTGGTTATTGGTTTAGCCCATTGACGCAGTTATTTTAAAAAACACATTATCAAAATTGGGACACTGCTATTCATTAGTAAAATTCAGTAGTTGCATCACTCTTGACAAACGAATCAGCACCCCCATTATGATATACTGCTAAAAGATAAGTGCCCACTATCAATAGAGCCAATAAAACGTTGTGGTGGCACAAATACTATTTTGAAATTGTACAAACAGCTTATAATGCACCAATAGCTTTGCCATAATGACAGCACCCAATTAAATCAAACGCCGTGCGTATCTTTATTTGCAAGTATCCTATTGCAAACCCAAACAGGACGACGACCGCATTTGATCCTAGCAACTGAGGTAGATATGAACGAATCAGCCAACCAATTTAGCCCAAGCTCAAGCCAGCCAGTAGACCCAACCGTATTAAGCCTAACTGATAGTGCGGCGCAAAAAGTACGCCGTCTACGTGAAGAAGAAGGCGATAGCGATCTTATGCTACGTGTCTATGTGACGGGTGGCGGTTGTTCTGGTTTCTCTTACGGGTTTAACTTTGCCAACGATCTAAACGAAGACGATGCCAATTTTGATAATGGTGATGTGACGTTAGTCGTCGATTCGCTAAGCTATCAATACTTGCAAGGCTCTACCGTTGACTACACCGAAGGACTGGAAGGGGCACGTTTTGTCGTGACCAATCCAAATGCCACGACCACGTGCGGCTGCGGTTCGTCATTCTCTATATAAGCTAAATAGACGCGGTCGCGCTATGGTTATTAAGATAATGCGATATTGTGCCAATACTATGTCAAATGGCTGGTAGGCATAATGAACAAAGCATCTATCTCTCAGGTAGATGCTTTTTTTATCAAACTGTCTGGCCAGAATAACGCTATATTCGAGATGAATTTGTATTAAAAACAGGGTCAAAATCCTCACAAATCGCGTTGCCTAAAGCTTATCGTATTTGTAATTGTTCGTGGTTTTAACCACGGCTTTGAGCTAAACTGACGGGATTATTGACCGAACATTTAACCCTTTTATGGACAAACGCCCATCGTGCTTTGATCCGCCATAATAAATAACAATAGATGACTATTATGAGTAATTTTGCGAGTAGCTTTGTTAATTTTGACATTCCCAATTGGTTTGACAGCCAGCATTTAACGGGTATGCTCCGCGGTATTGAAAAAGAGGGCCTGCGCGTAAAACCTGATGGTTTTTTGGCACAGACGCCGCATCCAGCCAAACTCGGATCAAAATTGACCCATCCTTTTATTACTACCGATTATTCAGAAAGCCTGCTTGAGCTTATCACCGAACCAAAAGCTTCGCCAAAAGAGACACTCAATATGCTGCGTCAATTGCATGTATTGGTGTATCAAGGCATGCCTGACGGCGAGCTGATGTGGCCACTATCTATGCCCTGTATGTTGTCTTCTAAAGATGAAGATATTCCACTGGCTGATTATGGTAGCTCTAATACAGGTAAGCTAAAAACCCTTTATCGCAGCGGTCTTGGTATCCGCTATGGTCGCCGTATGCAGACGATTGCTGGTCTACATTACAACTTGTCTTTTGGTGATACGTTGTTTGAGACGTGGCAAGCGCATAGCCCAGCTGCACAAGAGCAGACATTGACAGAGTTCAAAAACGAAAAATACCTAGGGCTTATTCGCAACTTTAAGCGACTGACCAGCATTGTGTTGTATTTACTGGGTGCAAGTCCAAGCGTATGTCCTTGCTTTGTTGCTGGGCGTGAGCATGACTTAGAGCTATTGAACGACTCAACCTACTATAAACCGACTGCCACCAGTCTGCGTATGGGTAAGCTTGGCTACACCAATAGCGTGCAAGAGCAGCTAGATATTCGTTATAACTATTTGCCAGAGTATGTCGCTGGACTACGCCGCGCGATCCAAACACCGCATGAGAGCTTTGCCAAGCTTGGTCTGGAAGATGAAGATGGCAACCCAATTCAGATCAATAATCATATCCTTCAGATAGAAAATGAATACTATAGCCCTATCCGTCCTAAGCAAATTGCGATGAGTGGTGAGACACCAACCGAAGCGCTTGAGCGTCGCGGTATTGCTTACGTTGAGTTTCGTGCGATTGATCTTGATCCTTATAGCGATGTTGGTATTCGTCTCTCTAGTGCTTGCTTTTTAGAAGTGATGGCGCTCTACTGTCTATTCAGCGATTCACCTGATTTGCTGCCTGAAGAAGAAGAAGCACTCGCTATTAACCTAGAGCGTGTGGTCAACGAAGGTCGCCGTGAAGGTCTGCACATCATCAATAACGGTCAAGAGCAATCGCTTGAGGGCTGGATGCTGATGCATTTGGAGCGTATGCAGCCACTTGCTGCATTGCTAGATGCTCATTATGGTGGCAATGACTACCGTGCTGCAGTGGCATTGATGCAGGGCAAAGCCGGACATTCTGAGTCGACTATCTCTGCACAAGTAAATTCCGACAGCAAACGCTTAGGTAGTCTATGGCAGCTTGGTTTTACATTAGCGCAGCAGCATCGCGAGTCATTATTGCAGCAGACTCTCAGTCCAAACACCCAAGCGAAATACGAAGTATTGGCAGAAAAGTCTATCTTGCAGCAGGCTGAGATTGAGAAGTCTGAGACAGAAGACTTTATGGACTTTTTACAGCAGTATCGCTAAGGCGTGATTACTAGCTTTTGATTACTAACTTTTAACTGCCAGTTATTGATTGCTGAATTCTGATGACTAGTTGACGATTGCTAAGGTCTGATTTCTAAATCCTGACTGTGAAGTTTTGACTGCTTAATCTTGATTGCTACCCCACATCTACTATAGATAAACCCATAAGAGTAACCGCACAATGCGACAGCTAACCACTTACCGTAACCTGCAAGTATTTTTGGTGATAATGGCCATCATAGGCATGAGTTTTGCGCTGTTTTATCTACAGCGTCATCTAGGGCTTTCACCTTGCCCACTCTGTATTTTTCAGCGTGTTGGTCTAATCGTCATGGGCGGATTTGCCCTGATATCAGCGTTGTTTAATCCTAAGTCTAAAGTGATAAGACTATTGCTATGGCTTGGGAGTCTAGTAGGTATCGGCTGGGCAACTGCGGTAGCAGCACGCCATGTATGGCTGCAACATTTACCTGCTGACCAAGTACCTTCTTGTGGTCCAGGACTGAACTATTGGCTTGATACCCTCCCTATCCTACAAGTATTCAAAGAAGTATTTGCAGGATCTGGCGAATGCGCCTCTGTTGATTGGATGCTTATGGGATTAAGTATTCCTGAGCAGTCGTTGATTCTATTTAGTGTGCTGCTGATCGTACATGTCTTGATATTAATGCGTATCGTAAAATCTTCCAAGTAGTATCTTATGACTCAATAAGACGTTAGGTTTCTTTCCTAGTTCTGCTTTTAAAACAGACATTGCTATCTTCGATACGATGTCTGTTTTTTTGTCTACTATTAACCCGCCCTTACAACCCATATTAGCGTTACCAACAGGTATCGCTAATGTCGACTTATGCCTTTTAGATATAAGGCCAACAACAAAAAGCCCACAGAGATATTTTCAAGCCTTTGATATCTTTAGTCAGCTTACCTTATAAACGGACAAGCATTAGATATTTGTCGCTTTCTACTCATAAGCTATCTGTATTTTGAATATAAGATAATGCTGTCAAGTTCTTAATTTATATTATTACTACGCGCCCATGCCTTATTATCCTTATCTTTGACAATGGCTTTACGTTGTCGATAGTATAGATGAGCTTGAAAAATACTTGTTAAAAACTGTTTTTGGTATGACCATGATATATTTTGCTCCCGTTCGCTCTACCACGCTTGCTATCGTAAAACGGTGGCGTCCTTCGTTACTTGTAGCGTCACTATGTGTGCTACTCGTAGGCTGTGATAGTGCCTCGTCCAATACCGATAAAGACATGGTATCTACGTTTGCGTCGACTGGTTCTGAATCGCAGGAGGCTTCACAATCATTGCAAGATGACAATGCTAAGAGTGCTGAGCTAGCGAGTGATGATGAGACAAGCGAAATGGTGGAAGGGCAATCATTAATTGCTGCTGCTCAGTCAAATAAAGATACCTATGCAGACAGCTCTATGGAGCGATCAGAAGCAAAAAGCAGTATGCTGCAAGCAACATTGATGGGCGATTATGGCGGCATGGTCTCTTGTACAGATTGCGACAGTATCGACGTTACATTGAACTTATTCGCCGATGGTTCCGTACTAAAAGCAAGTTATTATCATAATCCTGAAAAACCAAAAACACCCCTACTCGAATCGGGTATCTACCGACAAGACAATGATAAAATCACCATTGTCTATGAAGGGAAAAATATCGAGACCTACCATATCCAAGACAATCATTTGATACGGATCGATGAGCACGATAATTTAGAGGATGACTATACGTTATCACGAAAATAAAAGTGTCATCATGCTGACTGTTAGTTGGCGTATCGCTGCATACTAAAATGACCAAATTACATTAGCTACATAGCGCCTACTTGTTAGGCGTTTTTTATTGGTCATCGAACAGGGTTTACTTTACAATGATTGCTTGTTTGCCCAGCTGATATATTGGTCGTTGTTTATCAAAGCGTTTATTTTTACTGATGACAGCTAGGCACCTCACACTTTATTTTATCAGCTCTCTATTCTTTTCATTCAAGCGCGTACGGAACGTCTATGCATATTCATATCCTTGGTATTTGTGGTACTTTTATGGGCTCACTGGCATTGCTAGCACGTGCGCTTGGGCATACGGTCACGGGTTCAGATGCCAATGTCTATCCTCCTATGTCCACTCAACTCGAAAATGCTGGCGTGACTATCGAAGAAGGCTATCTGGTAGAGCACTTGCAACCAACGCCAGACTTAGTTGTCGTTGGGAACGCGATGAAGCGCGGCATGGATGTGATTGAGTATATGCTAGATAATGGCTTGCGCTATACCTCAGGTCCGCAGTTCTTATCTGAGCAAGTATTGCAGTCACGCCATGTAATAGCCGTTGCAGGGACACACGGTAAAACCACAACCACGACCATGCTTGCGTGGATATTACATTATGCTGGTATCGATGCAGGTTTTTTGATTGGGGGCGTGCCATTGGTTGATACGACTGACGAGCATTTGCAGCAAGTGTTCGCGCACAGCAGCTATTTGGGAGCTGATAAAAGCGCTGATGATAAATCTGGCTACTTTGTGATTGAAGCAGATGAGTACGATTCTGCCTTCTTTGATAAGCGTTCGAAGTTCGTTCACTATCGTCCCCGCACTGCTATTTTGAATAACCTTGAGTTTGATCATGCAGATATCTTCGCAGATCTTAATGCAATACAAACCCAGTTTCACCATATGGTGCGTATGATTCCAAGCACTGGCAAAATCATCATGCCAGCCGCGACCATCAGTCTAGAAGAGACGCTAGCAAAAGGGGTTTGGACACCTATCTGGCGTACTGCCGTCATCGACTCTACTTTAGCTAATACCAGTGAAAATACGCGTGCTTTAAAAGATAGTAGCGACTGGCAGGCTGAGCTGATTCAAGAAGACGGCAGTAAGTTCAAAGTCAGTTTTGCTGCTGATGAAGATGCTTCTGCTATCGTAAACTGGTCGATGAGCGGCATCCATAACGTCAACAATGCATTAGTTGCTGTGGCTGCGGCCTATGATGTTGGCGTCAGTGTTGAGACTGCCTGTGCTGCTTTATCAGATTTCGCTGGTATCAAGCGCCGGATGGAGTTGATCGGCGACGTCAATGACATCTTAGTCTTCGATGATTTTGCCCATCATCCAACGGCTATTACAACTACATTGGATGGTGCCAAAAAGAAGCTAGCTGATAGACGCATTTGGGCTATCATTGAGCCTCGTAGTAACACTATGAAAATGGGTATTCATCAAGACAGCTTGGCTCAATCAGCGGCACTTGCTGACTATACATTATGGTACGAGCCTACTGGTTTGGAATGGGGCTTAAAAGAGGTCATCGAACCAGCTAAGTCTACTAGCGACGCTATCGGCAACCAACAAGTGCTATCAAGCATTGATGCTATCATTGAGCATATCAGCAGTCACGCAAAAGCAGGTGACGCGATTGTGGTTATGTCAAATGGCGGTTTTGAAGGGATTCATCAGCGTTTATTAACCGCATTGCATAACGGCTAACGCTTATAGTTAAGATAAAGAAGCAGCTCTTATAAAGAAACAGCTCTTCTTATTTTCCTCTATACAAACGCAGCCATCTAATAGATGGCTGCGTTTTTTACTTCTAATATTTATATGAGTTCGGCACTACAGGTACCATGTTGATAAACGTTGTTAGCACCACTGCTACCTTTGTAACCTTTCGTTTACTTATTGCCCTTACTCGATAGCAAATCGGACTTTTTCCTCACATAGCCCCTACAGTAGTAACATTTTATGCTTACTTTTGCGTCCGAGGAGTGTTTACAATAGATTTATCAAAACTTGTAACACATTATAAATATTAATAATATTAGGAGAATAACATGAGCTTTATTTGGATGATTATTGTAGGTTTAGTCGCAGGTTTATTAGCACGTGCTATCAAACCAGGTAATGACCCTATGGGTTGGATTATGACTATCGTATTGGGTATCGTTGGTGCAATGCTAGGTGGTTTCCTAGCTGGCCTAATCGGTATCAATGCTGATGGCGGTTTCACTGGTCTTATATTCTCAGTAATTGGTGCAATTATCTTATTATTCTTATATGAAATGATTGTAAATAAACGCCGTGCATAATTAGTCATAAGCCATGCATAGTTTAGTCATAAATGATTACTAGCTAATTAAAATACTATACAAACAAAGCCTTGCGTTAAGCAGGGCTTTTTTATGCCATTTGTTATCGAAATCCAGTCTTTCTACCTACATATAGCATCATATGACTGCGAAAGTATTGATAAGCATTACTTTTGTCCCCATTTATCTTATAATATCAACCCTATTTTGTCCTTATCATTGAGGTGAGCGTTATGGCACTACTCCCTATCTTAAGTTACCCAGATCCTCGCTTGCGTACCATCGCCAAGCCTGTCAAGGAAGTGACTGCTGAAATCAAAACCTTAATCGCAGACATGATCGAGACGATGTATGATGCTCAAGGCATTGGGCTTGCAGCCAGTCAAGTGGATCATCATATTCAACTTATCGTTATGGATTTGTCTGAAGATAAAAGCTCTCCTAGAGTTTTTATCAACCCAAAAGTCACGCCACTGGTAGAAGAAAAGCAACCGTATGAAGAAGGCTGCTTATCTGTACCTGATGTCTATGACAAAGTCGAACGTCCTAATAAAGTCCGTATCGAAGCGTTAGATGGTAACGGTGAGGTCATCGATGAGGTAGTCGAAGGACTGCTTGCTGTTTGTATCCAACATGAAATGGATCACCTAAATGGCGTAATCTTCGTTGACTACTTGTCTCGTCTTAAACAGACTCGTGCTCGTGATAAAGTTCGCAAAGTTCTCAAAATACGTGAAAAGCAAGAAGCACAATCAGCGGAAAAACAGACACAAGCCGTCAATTCTTAAAGCTCTACTCTTTATTCTTATCTTTTTATTTCGTCTTTATCCTTCACATAGTTACGTCTACAGTGGGTGTTAATATTTAACATTCACTGTTTGGCGATAATTTTTCTAACCGATACAGTTTCCACAAAAGGTTTACTACTATGACAATGATCAAAATTGACCAATATTTTGAACCTGCCAGCTGGCAGAAATTCACCAAGGCTGCTGAAGGTCGCGAGACGCCTTTCTTAGTAGTTGACCTTAGTCGTATCGAAACTAAATACCATGAGATGGTAAGCCTGTTTCCTAACGCTAAACTGCATTATGCAATGAAAGCTAGCCCTGCGGTGGAAGTAATCGACCTATTGGCAAACCTTGGTTCAAACTTTGACTGTGCCTCTATTTATGAGCTTGATCGCGTGCTTGGTTGCGGCGTTGAGCCATCGCGCATCTCGTATGGCAATACCATCAAAAAAGCTGAACATGTCAAATATGCTTTTGAGAAAGGCATCGATCTATACGCGACTGACTCAGAAGCAGATCTCAAAAACATTGCCAAACACGCTCCAGGTTCTAAAATATTTGTGCGTATCTTGGTTCAAGGGTCAGAGACAGCAGAATGGCCATTATCACGTAAGTTTGGTTGCCATCCTAATATGGCCATCGACCTACTGGTTCAAGCACGCGAGCTGGGCTTGGTTCCTTATGGTATCTCGTTCCACGTCGGTAGCCAGCAAAAAGACGTCGCTGCATGGGATGATGCGTTAGCCAAAGTTAAATATATGTTTGACTGGATGAAGAACGAAGAAGGCATCAAGCTACAAATGATCAATTTGGGTGGTGGCTTCCCGACCAATTACATCAGCGAAGTTAACCCTATCAAAGTCTATGCAGAAGAAATTACCAGCTATCTGACTGACGATTATGATGATGACAAAATGCCAGAGATTATTTTAGAGCCGGGTCGATCGTTGGTTGGTGGTTCGGGCGTGTTGGTCAGTGACGTGGTACTGATCTCTCGTAAGTCTGATACCGATTTGACTCGTTGGGTATATACCGATGTTGGTCTATTCCAAGGCTTAATCGAGACGCTAGGCGAAGCCATCAAGTACCCTGTCTATACGCCCAAGATGGAAACGTCTACCAGTGAAGGTACCGTAGTACTGGCAGGTCCAACTTGTGACTCAACTGATATTATGTATGAAGAAGCGGGTTATCAGCTACCAGAAGAGCTTGAGATTGGTGATAAAATCTACTGGCTCACCACTGGTGCTTATACCAATTCGTACTCATCGGTAGAGTTCAATGGTTTCCCACCGCTTGAAGTGGTTTATATTGACTAGTACTTAATACTATTCCACAAAAAAGCGCGGCACGGTTAATACCCGTATCGCGCTTTTTTGTGCTTGACAATTTAATGACTATTCAACTCTTAAAGAAATAGGCACGCTATTATTGGTATTACGGCTACCGTTGCTGGTGCTACTGGTTGAGTTTTGTGAAACTTGTCCAATCGTCACCCACTGTCCACGCGGCACGATAATCGTACTGTTCAATCTTTGACTTCGAATAGCATTGCTAGTATTGTCAGTAGAACTCATTTTATTATAAGATGAATTCGGCTGCATTAACCTTTCTTCCACTTGGGAGAGTTGTACTTCTACCTGCCCGCTAGGCAGCAGTCTTGGTGTGACGGCAATCCCTTGTGTCGTTGGCAGCAGTATTTGCTGCTGAATCACGATCTGTGGTTTGAAGTTGTGACTAGCTGAACGATGATAAGTTGAATAGTTATTAGCATTATAGGTTTGAATTAGCGAATAAAGCGTACCTGTGCTGATGCTCGCCGCGCTGCCAGACAACGTTTGTACTTGATATAGATTACTACCCTGCTGCTGGCTGCTACGCTGACTAATGACTCCTGCACCTTGAATACCGCGATTGTTGATAATGACCTGACCCTGCTGAATACTACCTTGCCCGCTAATACTATTGCCAACACGTACGGTGGCCGTCAATGCCTGTGGCTGACGGTCAATCTGAGACAACAACTGCTGTACCGCCTGATAATTGCGTGCCGTCGTTCGCAGTACCAATTTATCTTGATACGTAGTCACCGTACCACCGTCTGCGCTACTATTTAATTGTTGCCTTACTGCAGGTAGTAGGCTAGCCCCGCCATAGGTATGAATGACATAGGTTTGAGAGGTGCTGGCTTGTACGGTAATTGGTAGAACCGCTAGACTCAGTGCAAAGGCTGATAGGTTCGCAAGGTTGATGGTACAAACAGCACCAATCATTTTATGCCTAACATAATGTTTGATACTATTCATACCTGCTCCCTTGCTGCTATTAAGTCATCGAGCCATGAGTCATAACGCTATAGTCAATCATTAACCATTAACTATAAATAGTCGTTAGTCACTTAATCCAAGTACATCCTGCATATTGTACTGCCCTACTTCTTGTTCAACGACCCAAGTTGCGGCACGTACGGCACCAGCGGCAAATGTCATGCGTGCGCGCGCACGATGGGTAATCTCGACCACTTCGCCATCTGCGATAAACATAACAGTATGGTCGCCTACGATTTCGCCACCACGTATCGCGTGAATACCAATTGTCCCAGATTCGCGCTCGCCAGTTTGTCCTTCGCGGCCATAGATAGCGACGTCTTTTAGGTTTTGTCCGCGCGCTTCTGCGACTGCTTCGGCCATCATATACGCCGTACCAGAAGGCGCATCAATTTTATGCTTATGATGGGCTTCGATGATTTCTACATCAGCGTCATTACCAAACGCTTTGGCAGCCATCCCGAGCAGCTTCAATGATAAATTAACGCCTGTCGAATAGTTACCCGCATATACGATAGTGATTTGCTCACTTGCTTTTGCCAGTACTTGTTCTTGCTGTTCATTGAATCCTGTCGTACCGATGACCATAGCAACATTATGCTCAGCACAAACTTGCATGTTTTTTTCAGTGGCGTCAGGCAAGCTAAAATCAATTAATACATCGATATCATTAATCACAGTGGCTAAGTCATCAACGATTTGCACATTTAAATGGCCGATAGCAGCAACTTCGCCTGCATCAGCACCGACTAGGCTAGAGCCTTGACGCTCAATCGCTGCTTTTAATGTAGTTTGCGGGTTATTCTGTACTGCCTCGATAAGCATACGACCCATACGCCCGCCTGCACCGATTACCCCAACATTGATAGATTTATTATTCGATTGTTCGCTCATGTTTTTACCTTAGATGTTTTGTATTTGGTGAAATTATTTTTGACCATATTTATCGTAAGTTTAGCAAATATCATCACATGAATGGCTTTTTATACCATCAATAAAAAGCCCAAAGGTTTCATGTGAAACCTTTGGGCTTAGTTTAATACTAGCTACTTAGTTAGACTGTTTCTTAATCGAACAAGTCGCCGATTTTCTTGAAGAATGACTTTTTATGTGGCGACTGTTGATGCTTGCTATCGTCATCCAAAGTGTCTTGGAATTGGCGTAGCAAGTCTTTTTGCTCACGAGTCAGATTCACTGGCGTTTCGATAACCACACGGCAAATCAAGTCACCTTTCATGGTAGTACGGACTGGCGTTACGCCTTTGCCGCGTACACGCAGTAATTTACCGCTTTGCGTACCTTCTGCCACTTTGATTTTCACTTTGCCATCTAAGGTTGGGATTTCGACTTCTTTACCCAGTGCTGCATCAGTAATACTTACAGGCACATCCATATATAGGTCAGCGCCTTGACGGGTAAATACATTGTGCTGTTTGACGCGTACTTCGACATATAGATCGCCGTTTTGTACGCCAGCACCGCCTGCTTCGCCTTCGCCAGCTAGACGAACGCGATCACCATCATCGACGCCTGCAGGGATAGAGACTTCTAAGGTACGTGATTTGTCTTTTACGCCGTTGCCATGACAGTCCGAACAAGGGTTTTTGATCTGTTTACCCGTACCGCCGCAATGAGGACAAGCTTGCTGTACCGCAAAGAAACCTTGCTGCATACGTACTTGACCTTGGCCATGACAAGTCTGACAGGTAACCACATCGGAAGCATTTTTTGCCCCTTTACCATCACAGGTATCACAAGGCGCAGGAGCCGTGAAACTGATTTCTTTTTTACAGCCACGTACGGCTTCTTCTAATGTCAGCTCAATCACATAACGCAAATCAGAGCCGCGACGCGAACGCCCACCGCCGCCGCCACGCTGCTGACCGAAGATATCACCGAAGTTACCAAAGATATCGCCAAAGATATCTTGGAAGTTACCGCCACCTGCGCCGCCGAAGCCGCCGCCACCCATGCCGTTTTCAAAGGCTGCATGGCCCATACGGTCGTAGGCTGAACGTTTCTCTTCATCGCTCAATACTTCATAAGCCATTGAAGCTTCTTTGAATTTGTCTTCCGAATCAGGATCATCAGAGTTGCGATCTGGATGGTATTTCATGGCAAGCTTACGGTAGGCTCGCTTAATTTCTTTGCTGTCAGCGGTCTTGCTGACACCTAATATTTCATAAAAATCGCGCTTACTCATGCTCTCTCCTATCGTCTTTACAGCCACACCAGCGCGTCAAATAATCAGCTCAATTGATAATTGTCTTAATCTTATTCATGACTCTTAGCTATCGGATATGTATAGCGTTTCACATGAAACATCACAACTCACCATGCTATAGAACCATAATGCTTAGACTTAACCAACAAATACGGTGAAGGCTGCTTAGCCAAATCAATTATAAAAAGTTTGCGCTATTTATGGAGATGGTCTGCTGATTTATCAAGCTCTTAAATGATGAAATTAGCAGTTGGCATCGCTGCGGCAAAAGCCAAACGATTCATTAAGGTTACTGCAAAGCTTTTCGTACCTGAGCGGTGCCCAGTCGTGCTAATATTTACCGCCACATCTACGGTCATTTATAATCATAGTGATGACGCTTGCGACAAGGTATCAAGTCTTATGAAAAAGCTGGTTATTCTATTAATCATAATTGCGGTAGCAGTGTATGCAGGCTCGCCTTATTACAGCGCTTATCAGCTCAAAAACGCTTATGACGATAAAGACGGTGCCACTATCGCAGCGGCTATTGATTATGAGCAAGTGCGACCAAGCGTCCAAAATCAGCTAACCAGCCAATTTGCGACGACAATGACTAAGTATCCACTAATTTCTGAATTGGGCGGTGAGCCGTTGACCCAAGCCGCGAATGGTTTTATCGCGCAGGCAGTTGAAGGTGCTATCACTCCGCAGAATATCGAAAAGGTGATTAATACCCAAGGTCAAGCCAATACAGCAACCAAAGAGCTAGCCGCAGCATGGGCCATCGCTAGCGATCAAGTTGACTTGAAAAACCTAATTCAGAGCTTAATCATTCAGCGCGGTGATGTCGATGCGGTGGTCAAAAGCCAAATGCAGCAAGTCATGAAAAAACAAGCGGCAGAGCTTGAGCAGCAAGTAGCCCAAGGCAATGATAGTGAAAAGCCAACGCTTAGCTACTGCGGTATCAATTGTTTTAGTATTAGTGGTCAGGTAAAAGGCTATCCTCTTACTATCGAGATGCAGCGTGAAGGGCTTATCAATTGGAAAATTGTTGATATCGTCTTACCATAAATTATTTAAGACAGCTTTTGAAATGCAAAAACTTCTGAATAGAACCATAAAAAACCGCCTTATGAACTGATTCATAAGGCGGTTTTTTTTACGTTGTTTAGCAGTCCAATACCTTAAAGTTTTGAATTATTGAAACACTTAACCATACCAGTCGATTATTCAACGCCCAAGAATTCTAGAAATTCTGGACTCTCAAAACTCGCCTGATATAGCACGCCATCTTCACGATAGATGGCAGGCGTCGCCATTACCGCGAGTCCAGCTGCTTTTTCACGATTGGGTGTCACATGGTCAACTGTACAACTTGCTGATTCAGGCGTCATTTCACCTTGTAGCATCGCCTTATCAAATGCCTGACGACGACTGTCTTCATCCGCTTGGCACCAGATACCACGCATCTGCTTCGGTGACGCCTCATATATCGGATAACCGATGACATTGACTGTCACGCCTTTTGCATTAAGCGATGGCACTTGCTGATGCAAAAGGCGGCAATAAGGACAATTCACATCATCAGCCACATAGATAACGGCTCTCTCAGTAGTGGTTGCTGGATAAGTAATCAACTGGCTTTTGTCCAATGACGCAAACACAGACTGGTTTTTATGTTTTTCAAAGTTCTCATCGAGACCGATAAATTGACCATTTTCGATGACTGATATTTCGCCATCGGTAATATACTGCGCATCATCTGATAGTAAAAACGGCACGCCTTCTAGCGTTGCTCCCCAGATAACACCCGGTATTGCGGTATAAAAGAATGGTGTTTTCGCGCTCATGTTCTTAAGCGCGCTCATATTTGCTAGCATAGACGATTTGACTGAGGCACTGACAGGTTCGCCTACCTGCGAACTCGTGCTACGTACTGGTGTTTTGGTCACTACCCGCTTGCTTGGGTTTTTCTGTAGCTCACCCTGTATGACGTAACGACCATCTTCGGTAATGTGCAGCGGCAGTTGTCCAGCCAAATTCACTTGATACATATTGGGCAGTTTGGATGGCACAATAGAAGTAATCTGTGTTTTGATACCTGCTTGGGTCAATATTTGACGTAATCGCTTATCGACAGCCGCATTCACTGTCTGAATTGCTTGCGAATTTGTAGTGCTTTGCGTTACGTTATTGCTGTTGGCATCCGCTGAACTTGGCTGAGCGCAAGCAGTGGTTGCTAATAGTATGACGCTGATTAGGCTAGCGGACTTTAATACAGGTAATGTCACAGAGAGATTCCTATCTGGTTTTTAATCATGACGGTTTTCAATATTAAGACCAATTCCAAAGCTATTACTAACTGAAAGGTAGCAATACATTTTCTGATTAGTCAGATTTTTAGAGTTGGTTTAAGGGTTGTCTGTCATAAAAATATAGATAAAAAAGACTGTAGCATATGGGATAGTTTTGCAAAGCAATAAATTGCAAATATCGCAAAACTGCTACTTAGCTTTAAGAGATAGGCAACACAGGTAGGTAGTAGACATAAATACAATATAGCAGACCGCAAAAAGCAGCACACTGGGTAGCGGCTGCTAATGGGTTTAAAACGGTAATTTCAAGACAAATACTAATGCCAAAGCTTAATAGTTTCAGTGCTTATTTCTTAAAACTTGGCAACTTCTTCTGGCGTTAAGAAACGGCTATCGCCTTTTTCTAGGCCTTCTAGATTGATATGACCGATACTAGCGCGGTGCAGCTCAGTTACTCGATTACCGAAGTAACCCATCATACGTTTGACCTGATGGTATTTGCCCTGCTCTAATGTCAGACGTGCATGTTTTTCATCAATGAACTCAAGAACAGCAGGCTTGGTTGGCTCGTAATCCCCTTCAAGCAAGATGCCTTCAGCCACTTTCTTAACGGCTTTTTCTTGTGCATCACTATCCATTGCATCTGCCAAAGTCAGCTCGTACACCTTTGCATGCTCGTGCTTAGGACTAGTGACACGGTGCAGCCAGCCGCCATCATCACTCATCAGCAATGCGCCAGTGGTATCGACATCGAGACGCCCAGCGATACGCAAGCTGCCCAATTCTGGTACAGCAATCAGTTCAGTGACGATTGGATATTCTTTAACTTTTAGCGTGCACTCGAAGCCTTCAGGCTTATACAATAAGATATAGCGATTACCCGCAGCGACCGACAACGGCTCGCCTGCCCACATCACATCATCATTGACCACATCGACATGTAGGCCAGGATCTTTGACTACTTGATCGTTTACGGTGATTTCGCCGGCGTGCATGATCTTCTTTGACTCTTTACGCGACAGCTCGGTGGCTTTACTAATGAATTTATCTAAACGCATACTATTTACTACCATCGGTTTTATTATACCAGCCCTAAATCAGAAACTAACGACGCCAGCACTCAGCCGTGAGCGGCTCGTTATCTTCGATGGTTAGAAATGGTACTATAATGAAAAATTAAATAAACACTGTTCCCAATACAAAAGCCAGTGAAAGTCAGACCAGTTTAACATATCCAACCTAAGCCTGATGAAATATGAGCTATCAAACGCTAAAACGTGCCGTTACCACGCGACTCGAAATTAAAAAATCTGAGTTTATCGCCTATGCCTATCCGGTAACCTCTCGCGAGCAAGCAATGTTTCACGTGGAACAACTGCGCGAGCAATATCCCGATGCCCGGCATTTCTGCTGGGCATACATCATCGGTGATCCAGATAATACCACTAGTGCTGGTTTCGATGATGATGGCGAGCCTAGCGGTACGGCTGGTCGACCGATATTGAATGTACTGCAGCATAAGTCGATCGGCAATGTGATTATCGTCGTGGTGCGTTACTTCGGTGGTATCAAATTGGGTGCTGGCGGTCTTACCCGTGCTTATGCAGGCTCTGCTCAAGCGGCCGTCGACGAGATGATATTAAACCCTTATGTACCGATGACCCAGATTCAGATACTGGCAGAGTTTGCGACTGAAGCGCAATGCCGCTATATGATAGAGAGCCTTGGCGGTCATATCGACGATGTCGCCTATAGTAAACAAGTGACCTTAACCGCCACACTTGCTGAAGCAGATGTCGAAAATTTAAAAGCGCGTTTAGCAATGGATGGTCGAGTATTGGATAAGCCAGAAGAATAAAAATTTCTGGTTAACTACTCTCGTCGCAAATTTTGAACAGTTCTCTTTTCAATATGCTTATTTACTAGCTTTTTTACAGTAACTGTTTCTCAGTAAATGATTTTGAGCCAATAATTTTCAGCAGCTGTTTTCAGTAACTGCTTTTCAGTAATTATGCGTTCACTGAAAATTATTGGTTTTCACAGGTACTGGCGTTATGATAAAAAACCCTTATCACACTACTCTATTTGTTTTTCCACGACTATTAAATAAGACCAATATATGTCAACTTCAACCAAACCTTTTTCTCCAGCCCCTTTTAAGCCACCATTTTGGCTGACCAATCCTCATCTACAAAGCATCCTGCCCAAGTTTTTTGCGCCAAAGGCACCCACCTACCGCCGCGTGGTCGAAAAAGACTCACTGGATGAGAGCGATATTGCCTATGACTTCTATGATGCGCACCCTATAGAAGTATCAAAAGATGGCGAGCTTGAGCAAACCCCATTGATTGTTCTATTCCACGGGATGGAAGGCAGTAGTGACAGTCATTACGCTCGCGCACTAGCGTACCAAATGCACGCGCAAGGCTGGCATTTTGTGGTGGCACATTTCCGTAGCTGCGGTGGTATTCCTGCCAGTGGCACAGTATTTTATAATGCAGGCGACACTGACGAGGTGCATCATGCGCTACAGAATTTGCGTGAGCAGTATGCCAATATCTATGCGGTTGGCGTCTCATTAGGTGGCAATGCACTGGCCAAATACATGGGCGAATATGAGGACAAAGTCCTTTGTAAAGGTGCTGTTGTCATCTCTGCGCCAGTCGATATGTCTTCAGCTGCCATTACTATGCACAGCTTTTTGAGTCATCGTATCTATACGCCGTACCTGCTTAACCCAATTATCAAAAAAGCATTGGCAAACGATCTCACGCAAGATGAAATCAACTCTATCAAAGCTGCCAATCGTATCAGTGATTTCGACGATATCTTTACTGCGCCGCGTCACGGATATCGCTCCAAAAACGATTATTACCATACCGCATCCGCCATGCCGTATTTGCGCAACGTCACTCACCCTCTGCTATTAATCAGTGCAAAAGACGATCCTTTTATCGGCTTCACTGCTACGCCAAATGATGTCTCTGAGAGTGTCACTATCTTAGATACTGACCACGGTGGGCACATCGGTTATTTGCGTTATCGCTCAGACAACGGTCAGTCCAAAAACAAATCGTCTGTCACCAATGATAAAGAGTCCAAGACTTCAAAGTTCGATATCAACTGGATACCTGAAACGGTCAGCGCTTATTTTAATTGGATTGGTGTGGCTTCTATTAGCGAGTCTTCTCAGGATGTGGTCTCTGACAATAAATAATCAATGACAAAATAATAACGCCAACGTTTATAACCTTTTGAGAATGTTTTATGTACCCATTTATCCGTTATGCTAGCACCATCGCTCATGCTGCCCTAAAAGCAAAAAAGGGCGATACACTGACGTTTAAGGACACCAGTGAGATTCAGTTTCGCTGCCGCTTATCCGATATAGATAATTTTTTGGAGATGAATAACGGCCGCGTATTTACGCTTTATGATTTGGGTCGTATGGACTTTGCGGTACGGACTGGGCTTGGCAAGCAGTTGTTAAAACAACGTTGGGGTCTGGTCATCGCTGGCAGCACTATTCAATACCGTAAGCGTATTCGCGCTTTTCAAAAAGTCACACTCAAGACCAAAATCGTCGGTATCGACGCACGCTGGCTGTATATTGAGCAATCAATGTGGGTCAAAGGGCAGCCCTGCTCATCTGGTCTACTGCGTACCGGTGTGACCAAGGGCGGCAGAGTGATCGACACGGCACAAGTACTGGCTGCACTTGGCCAATCTGACTGGGATCTACCGCCAACGGGTTACGTGGCTGAGTGGATCAAAAGTGATGCTGATCGTCCGTGGCCGCCTGTCGATACAGCTGACTGACTTAACTTTATAAGCTAGAAATCTATTACTTTTGATTTATTTAACAGATAGTACAAGCAAGCAACCTTATAGCTACTATTTCATAACAACTCATTATATAAATACATATAATAAATGTTAGGATAGTGGTGAGTACATACTCAGACAAAACAAATATAGTCTTATAAGGAGAATAATATGGCTAATACAACAGATTATGTCGGTACGTTATTTGATAATAGCGAATCAAACCCAAGCAAAATTACTTTAGCGTTTACCATGGCAGGCGTGGCACTGAAAAAAGGCCATTCTGCTACTGTGATATTAATGGTGGATGGGGTGCATCTAGCAAAACCAAACGCGCTAGACAATGTAGATATTGGTGATCCGTTTGAGCCAGCTGGTGAGTTACTAGAAGCCTTTATCGAAAAAGGTGGTCAAGTATTGGTCTGCGGCGCTTGTATGAAACACAACGGTGTAGAAGAGTCCGATATCGATAAGCGCTTTGAAGTAATTAGTGGTGATGATGTGGTTGAGCTGCTGATGAATGCAAAAGGGTCGTTGCAGTTGAATTAAGATGCTCGTAAATGGTTCATTTGTATAATTCTATTAGATAGTAAAGAAACATCAGATATTCTGGTGTTTCTTTTTTCGTTTTTAGATTGGCAGGGTACTTACTTAATAACATATCGCAAACCCTACCATTGATAATAACGATTTTACCCGTTCGGCATCACAGAGTATGATGGATACTGGTAGTTACCACCCTATTTACTATAACTACTCATTACCTGACTATTATATTTACAATGTATGCCCGCATCATAGGCTGAGCGTCATTAATTGCTATCATCCTGTAGGACACCGAACACTATGACCAACTTTCCCACTATCAGAATACGCATTCGTCGCAAGCTCTATCGCCTTATCTTTACAGGTCTGATGGCGATGATGATGTCACTGATTATCTCAACAGCCCTATTGGTGGTCAAACAAGGCTTTATCGACGGATTTTTTATGGAGTTGATGCATTCGTGGGGGCTGGCCTTTATTTTTGCGTGGCCAAGCGCATATATCTGTGCCTATCTAGTACAAGAGCATGTACTGAGTAGAATAGAGTTTTATTAAATACTCCTATGCACTACAGCATGTTTCCCAATAATATCGTTATCTTAAATTTGCCATAACTATGCAATGTCCTCATCAGTAAGCAACAACGTTACTTAACCAAAAAAGTACTGATAACAATCCATCAAAGTTGCTACTGTTGTTAGCTGATTACACTCTTTCTTCGAGTGTCCATCACCGACAGACAATCAAATAACTAGAATACGATCATTAAAAATAAACAAAGGAAATCATCATGCGTAGTGCTATTCATAACAGCTTTGGCAAACCCTCCAACGTATTGAGCGTTGGCGACAGTCCGATGCCGCAGCCTGCTGCCAACGAAGTCCGTATCAAAACCATCCTCTCACCTATTCACAACCATGACATGCTGACAGTGAGTGGACAATATGGCTATAAGCCTGAGATGCCAGCCATCGGTGGTAGTGAGGCGCTAGGCATTATCGATGCGGTAGGCGCTGACGTGACAGACTTTAGTGTTGGTCAGCGTGTGGCGTGTGCCAGTGTGCATGAGACGTGGGCGGAGTATTTTGTCGCCCCTGCCAGCATGGTATTTAACATGCCTGATAGCATCGAAGACGAGTTGGCTGCCCAGCTGATTGCGATGCCGCTGTCTGCCTTAATGCTATTAGAATTCTTAGAAGTGAATAGCGGTCAATGGATCATCCACAATGCGGCAAACGGCGCTGTGGGTAAAACCCTTGCCATGCTCGCAGCAGCACGCGGCGTGAATACGATTAACCTCGTACGTAGCAAAGACGCGATAGAAGAGCTGACCTCACTCGGTATCAAAAACAATGTCGTCACTGCTGATGATGACTGGAAAGACCAAGTCCGTGCCATCATCGGCGATGACAAGATCACAGCAGCCGTTGATTCAGTCGGTGGTGAGTCGAGCAATGAGCTACTATCGCTACTGGGTAGCAAGGGCACGCTGGTCTCATTTGGTATCATGTCAGGCAAACCAATGGCACTGGACGCTGGTAGCCTGATCTTTAAGCAAGCCACTGTCAAAGGATTCTGGGGTAGCAAAACCAGCCAAGAAATGGATCTAGACAACAAACAACGTCTAATCGATGAGCTACTAGAACGTGCGTCGAATGGCGATTTGAAGCTACCGATCGAAGCCGTCTATAGTCTAGACGATATCACAACTGCCGTCTCTGGAAAAGTACAATCAAGTAAAAAAGGCAAAGTTCTTTTAAAACCTTAATTCCTATACTCGCCTCGTAATTTCGTAATAAGGGCAAAAACCAGCGGTATTAGCAAATATAAGAAAGCCCATGTGTATTAGCGATAAGATACGGTGGGCTTTTTTAACCATTCTGCTGTAGCAGTAATCATATCTATCGCTAAGCCAATGAACATAAATAATAAGATTTAATAAGGATATAACCATGTCAAACGATACAACTTTCAAAGCCTTAGTCGTCGAAGAAACCAGCGATGGTGAATTCAAAAAAAGCATTCAAGAACGCAAAGTTAGTGACTTGCCAGAGAATGACTTGCTCATCGAAGTGCATTATTCATCGTTAAACTTTAAAGATGCGATGTCAGCCACTGGTAATAAACGAATCACCAAACAGTACCCGCATACCCCTGGTATCGACGCAGCTGGCGTGGTCGTCAGTGATAAGTCAGGCACATTTAGCGCAGGACAAGAAGTATTGGTATTCGGCTATGATCTCGGTATGGACACAGATGGCGGTCTCGGTCAGATGATCTCTATACCAGCAGAGTGGGCGCTACCTTGCCCAGAAACGCTGACGCTAAAAGAAGCGATGACCTATGGTACTGGCGGCCTAACCGCAGCACTAAGTGTGCAAAAGCTAGAGAAAATGGGCGCAAAACCAAGTGATGGCCCAGTTGCTGTGACTGGCGCAACAGGCGGCGTGGGTAGTATCAGTATCGCGATATTAAGTCAATTGGGCTACGAGGTTATCGCCTTCTCAGGTAAGACTGAACAAAGCGATTATCTAAAAGATCTTGGCGCGAGTGAAGTCCGTCATCGCGATACGATCAATGAAATCGGTAGCAAACCTATCGGCCGTGAGCTGTGGGCCAATGCCATTGATACGCTCGGTGGCGATTATCTAGCTAATTTGCTCAAGCAAACCAAAGCGGGCGGCGCGGTGACGAGCTGTGGTCTAGCAGGTGGCGCTGAGTTTTCAATGACGGTCATGCCGTTTATCACTAGAGCGGTATCATTATTGGGTATCGACTCGGTCTATATCCCACTGGCAGATAAAGAAGCCATTTGGAAACGTGTTGCCACTGATATGAAGCTGCCTAATCTTGAGAGCTATGGTGAAGAGATTACGCTAGAGCAAACGCCAGAATACTTAGATCGCTTTATGTCGAGCAAAGTGGTTGGGCGTTATATAGTGAATGTGAAGGGTTAGGTTTTCTTCAGAACAAATATTATAAACAGTAGCGGTGCTCTTTATCTGAAAGAGCACCGCTTTTTTAATTGACTTTAACAAACTTAAGTTTACTATATTGGTTTTATGGAATATTAACAATAAGGAAGTTAAATTGTTTGAGATAGGAAAAATTTATAATAGGCGTGCTGATATACACGGTAGATATAAGGGCCAGCAATATGGAGGTATAGCAACGCCTGCCGAGCATCCCTATATATTTATTTTTACCGGCGATGCTGGCGGCGAATATGGCTATATTGATGATTTTGACCCTAACGGCACCTTTAAATATACGGGTGAAGGCCAAGAAGGTGACATGAAAATGACCAAAGGTAATTTGGCAATTCATGATCATCAAAAAAACAATAAAGAAATTCTACTTTTCGAATCAACATCACGAGGCTTTGTACGGTTTTTAGGGTATTGTAATTACGTTTTTCATCATATTGAAGAACGGCCAGATAGAAATGGCGAGCTTCGTGTCGCTATCATTTTTCATCTAGATATGGTTAATACTAAAAATATTGATACAACTCAAACCCTGCCATCTAAAGTAGTTAAAGCCCCTAAAGCCGTTTATATCATTAAGCCTAGTAAAGGTAAATCATTACAGCAATTACGAGAAATTGCCTTAAGTTCAACACCAACCCACGCAAGCACTCAAGAAAAAATTCAGTCTATTCAAAACCGTAGTACAGCAATTAAGCTGTATGCTAAAAAAAGAGCTAATGGTTTATGCGAGGGATGTAATGAGACAGCGCCATTTGAAACTAAATCTGGACCTTATCTGGAAGTTCATCATCTAACTAGATTGGCAGATGGTGGTGCGGACTTACCTCAAAACGTTATTGCGTTATGTCCTACCTGTCATCGAAAAGCTCACTACTCTTTAGGCCATTTAGAATTTAATAATAAGTTAATAAACAAAGTTGCTGCTATCGAAGCAAAACTTATCGAGTAAAACTTTTATGTTTAAAACAAAAAACACCCAACTAAGTTGAGTGTTTTAACTAAAGAGAAGTGCCGCTAAATCAAATTATTTTTTCTTCTTTTTCTCAGCACGTTTTTTCTCAATCAGGGTTTGAGCGGTAGTATTTTCTTCCCACCAATCGCCCATATCTTGCCAGTAGAGATAAGCCTGCTCTTTACCACCAATTTCGATACCATAACTATTGATACCCATACCGCGTGGTCTAGGATGACGCTTTTTAAGAATTTCATGCGCCACTTCAGGCAAGTTATCTTTTGCGATATCCCACTCTTTTTCAGCCTTATCTAATTTATCTTGATAACAGTAAGCCAGCACCTTACCGAAAGCGATATTTGCAAGCATATCCTCTGGATAGTTGTCGCAAATTCGAATTATTTTCTGATACTCTTCGGTAAACATGTACCATTCTATCAGCGCTTCACGCATACCTAGGTTGTCATTAGGGCAAACTTGTAGCAGCCTTTCTCCCTGCTCGCAGGCTTCATCAAAGCTCATATTGTCAGCATAGACATTTGCCAGCTGAAACAGCGCTCGCAAAAAGGGACGGTTCTCCATGATGCCCCATGGCAGCTTACTTTTTTGCCAATTAAAGTTTTTGGGGAAATACTCTAAGTATAGGCGCATACATTCGCGGCTACTCAATAGTGCTAAAAAGCTGTCATCATGCTGCTCACACAAAAATGCTAAGTTAAAGTAAGCATCAGGGTCATTCATATTCTCTAATACTAAAAACTGAGCAATATCACGAGCCACTTCATAACCTTCTTTCTCCAGCGTCATCTGTATCACTTGGAATGAGGTTGGCGGCTGCTCATCAAAGTCTTGCACAATTTCATGCTGAAATTTGGTCATGACTTCATTCATAATATCGTTGATATCACGACCTCTTTTTACCTCGGCATCTACAAAGGCTTTTATTTTAAGATTAAGCGCTCTACCAGCGCCAAGCGCATTTGATCTATTGTCAGCCGACTTATCGCTAACGTCATCTTCAAACATCCACTCGTTTTGTCCCACATGAACCAGTTTCATAGTCCATCACTCCTTTGCGTTGATATTACAATCATAGCATATGAATAATTATTCCCACTCAATCGTAGCAGGCGGCTTGCTCGATACATCATAAGTCACGCGTGATACTTCAGCGATTTCATTCATAATGCGGTTCGATACGGTCTCGATCAAATCATACGGCAGATGCGCAAAGCGAGCCGTCATAAAGTCTACGGTCTCAACTGCACGTAGCGCGATTACCCATGCATAGCGGCGGCCATCGCCGACCACGCCGACAGATTTGATTGGTTGGAATACCGCAAATGCTTGTGCCGTCTTGTCATACCAGCCTGAGCGCTCAAGCTCTTGCATAAAGATAGCATCAGCCAAACGTAGGATATCAGCGTATTCTTTTTTAACTTCACCAAGAATACGCACACCTAAACCTGGACCTGGGAACGGATGACGATAGATCATTTTGGCTGGTAACCCTAGCGTAATACCAAGCTTGCGTACTTCGTCTTTGAACAAATCACGTAACGGCTCAATCAGTTTAAATGCCAAGTCATCTGGCAAACCGCCTACGTTATGGTGGCTCTTAATGACATGAGCTTTGCCTTGATGTGACTTAGCAGATTCGATCACGTCTGGGTAAATCGTACCCTGTGCTAAGAATTCAACGACTTTACCATCACTCTGCTCACTCACTTGACGCGCGCTATCAGCGAATACGTCAATGAACGTCTTGCCGATGATTTTACGTTTTTTCTCTGGATCAGACTCGCCTGCTAGCGCATCCAAGAACAAATCTTCAGCATCAACACGGATGACTTTTACACCCATGTTTTCTGCAAAGATTTGCATGACTTGGTCACCTTCATGCAGACGCAATAGGCCGTTATCAACGAACACACAAGTCAGCTGATCGCCGATTGCTTTGTGCAATAACGCGGCAACGACTGAACTATCAACACCGCCCGATAGACCTAGCAATACTTGCTTGTCACCGATTTGCTCTTTTAACTGTGCGATACGCATATCAGCGATATTGTCTGGCGTCCACTCACCTGCACATTCACAGATTTGATGCACGAAACGACCAAGCAGCGCTTGACCTTGTAGCGTATGCGTGACTTCTGGGTGGAACTGTAGGCCGTAGTATTGCTTGTCATCATTTGCCATAATCGCGATCGGACAGCTTGGCGTGCTAGCGATGATGTCAAAGCCTTCAGGTACTTCGATGACCTTGTCACCATGACTCATCCAAACGTTTAGTTTGGCAGCAGCGCCGTCAGTCTTGCTATCTTCGATGCCGTCAGTCAGCTGCGAGTGACCATTTACTTCGATAGTCGCCGCACCAAACTCATGAATATCACTGGCATGAACTTGCCCGCCAAAACGATCTGCCATTGCTTGCATACCGTAGCAGATACCTAGTACTGGCACGCCTAGATCAAATACCGCATCGTTGATACGTGGGCTGTTTTCTGCGTGGACGCTCTCAGGGCCACCTGACAAAATGACGCCTTTTGCGCCAAAATCGATGATGCGCTGAGTGTCGATATCATAAGGGAACATCTCACAAAACACCCCTGAATCGCGCACACGGCGGGCGATTAACTGGCTATATTGCGAGCCAAAATCGAGGATTAAGATGCGATCTTCTTTGATTGCAGGAGTGGCAGCAGCAGTGGTCATAAATCGATATCCATCAATAGATAAATTGGTGCCCTATTTTAACAAGTTTACGCCCTCTATTGGCTATTAGATGGTTAATTATTCACGATTATTATTCGCGCATACCCTCAATTTGAATAATTACTCCCTAAGTAAGGATAAAAATAAGCAAAGAGTAGATAGCAAACCCAATTACGAGCAAACTATCTTCTTCTCTATTCATCAGCCATTTACTAGGTTTACTACGTAATATCACCCAACGCTGCATGAATGCGATTCAACCCTTCTATCAATGTCTCTTTAGGACAGGCCACATTTAAACGCATTTTTAAATGTCCTTCCTCGCCATATTTAATGCCAGCGTTTAGCTCAACTTTAGCAGCTCTAAGCGCATCATACAGCGCCTGATCGTCTTGACTATATGCTGAGCAATCTAGCCAAATTAGGTACGATGCTTCTGGGCGCATGATTTTAATATCAGGCAAATGCTCATTTAAAAACTGCACCGTTAATTCAATATTGGCCTCGATATAACTAAGCGCCTGCTCTAACCACTCACCGCCGTGCTCGTAAGCACTACGCATGGCCGTATAAGCAAATAAATTCAGCTCGTACTCATCGTTTAACTGCTGCTGCTGACTGATTTTTTTGATTAGCGCTTTATCTTTAGCAAATATCATAGAGCCTTTGATACCTGCGATATTAAAAGTTTTGGTCATTGAGGTCAGGCTGACTATGTTGTGCTCATAGCCTTCTGCCAGCGTCAGAAATGGCGTAAACGTATGACCAATCAAGGTCAAATCTTGATGAATCTCATCACTAACAATCGCCACATTGTACTTTTTACAAATGGCCAGTAGCGCTTCCAGCTCATCCCTCGTCCACACGCGCCCGCCAGGATTGTGCGGATTGCACAGCAAATAAAGCTTAACGTCATGCTCGATGATTTTGGCTTCGATATCCGCCAAGTCTAGATGATACTTGCCATCAACTTCCTTTAATGCAGAGAGCACAAGCTTACGACCATTTTGCTCAACCTTGCTCATAAAAGGCGTATAGATAGGATCGTTGACCATTACCGTCTCGCCTACCTTGGTAAAGACATTCATCATCAGCGCTAGGCTTGGCACGACACCAGGGGAAAACAAGATATTCTGCTTCTCTAACCGCAAGTCATAACGCTTACCATGCCAGTTAATAATCGAGTTATATAAAGCGTCAGTAGGTTTGGTATAACCCAAGATGCCATGCTGCATGACTTGCTCAACCGCGCTTAATATCGGTGTGGCAGCCTTAAAATCCATATCTGCTACCCATAGCGCAATCGTGTCATCGTTATAGTGCCACTTGAGTGAACCGGTATCGCGTCTGTCGATTATTTCATCAAAGTTATATTGCATTGGTACTCTTCTTATTTGGAATAATAATGGTTTGGAACGTCGAAAACACAGCGCAATATGTGCACTATATTATAAATATACGCTACGCTATCTGCTCTAGTAGATTAAGGCGCATTCGATTTTTTACAAATAATTAAAGTGCTTTTAGACCTTAATTATCCATTTATCGGCTTAAATAACCTTCAAAGATATAAAGTAAACATTATTTGAATAATAGTTAAAAAATAATGCTACATTAAGGTTTCGGACTCTATCTATCATAAAGTTATTTATGCCAGAGTGCGCTGATGTTGCCATGATTATAATCTATCAACATCTACCCAAACTATCTAATAAGCCATCAAGGCTAACAAAAAGGAATGAAGAATGAAAATGGACTTTTTACCAAAATCAGTACTAAAGATTAGTGCCCTCACCTTTGCCATTGCCGCAACCGCTTCTTGCACTGCTATGGCAACAGGAACTGACCATCAGACTGCAAACGCAGCTAGCAGCACCGCCATCACTCTCGGCAACGCTGCCACAACTAGCGGCACCAATGATACCGTTGCCATCGGTAGTCAGGCCAATGCAGGATTAAACTCAGCTACTGCCGTTGGCGGTCAAGCTAACGCTGCTGGTCTAGGCTCAACCTCTATTGGTTGGCAATCAAAAGCCACTGCCGAACGTGCACAAGCTTTTGGTCATCTAGCCAATGCAAGTGGTGTACGCTCTACCGCTGTCGGTGAGGCAGCTATGGCAGGTGGCAATAATGATACAGTTGCTGTCGGGAATAAAGCCAATGCAGGTCTAAATTCAGCAACAGCCGTAGGCGGTGAAGCTAATGCCGCTGGTCTAGGCTCAACCTCTATCGGTTGGCAGTCAAAAGCTACCGCTGAACGCGCACAAGCGTTTGGTCATCTAGCCAATGCAAGCGGTATGCGCTCTACCGCTATTGGTGAAGCGGCTATGGCACAAGGCACAACTTCGGTGGCGGTCGGTAATAAATCTATGGCAGGCGGCATGAACAGTATCGCTATCGGTAACGAGGCAAAGGCGTCTAAAGACAACCAAGTCGTGTTAGGTAACGCTGGACAAGTGCAGTCGAGTACTGCAGCACAATCAGGTACGGTCAGAATCGTCACGATCGATAATAACGGCACTTTAGGTACGATGATGGTTGATTACTACCAGAAAGCTAAATAATTATAGTTGAGCCAATAACACTGGTATAGCTATAACCAGCCATGCTAGATAAGTCAGTAATACTCGATAAAATGAAAAAACCTCGCAATTGCGAGGTTTTTTTGGTTGGTATGTTTGATTAAATAGGATTTTTACGGAAGTTTAAAAGGTAAGTGCACATATCGTCCTTTTATCTTTTGCGTATGAGAAACACTCTTAAACTGTATTAATATTAACGCCCCTTAAACTCAGCCTCACGTCTCTCAACCATCGCCATTACCCCTTCTTTTGCATCTTCTGAATGAAACAGCGGCGGCAGATAGCTATGGATATTGGCCAATGCCGTTGCTGCACCATTACGGCTGGCATCTTGTGCTGAAGACAATGCCCCTCTCACACCCAAAGGGGCGGCTTTACAGACCTCTTGGGCTAGCGTCAATGCACGCTCATATTCAGAACCATTTGCTACCACTTCGCTGACCAAATTCAGCCTATCGGCCGTTTGCGCATCGAATGCTTTACCAGTGAGTAGATACGGCATGGCTTTTTGCCAGCCAGCAGCGGCGACAAAGCGTACCGTTGCGCCACCAAATGGCATAATGCCGCGCTGGACTTCCATTTGTGCAAAGTTACAGTTATCACTAGCGATGACCACGTCGCTATTTAGCATCAGCTCGATAGCCACAGTGAAGCAAGTACCTTTTACCGCGACGACCACTGGTTTGGTGCGCAGTTTTCCACTGATACCCCATGGGTCGATTTGATCATCATTAAACTCAAACACGCCATCGTTTAGCTTGTCTTGCAGCTCTACCAAATCTAGCCCAGCAGTGAAGTGATCACCATGGGCAAATATCAGCGCACAGCGTAAGTTATCGTCCGCCTCGTAGCGAGTCATGGCGTCAGACAGTTGGGCAATCATATGACTGTCAAAGGCGTTGCGTTTATTGGCACGGTTTAGCCCGACAAGGCAAACATGGCCTTGGGTGTTATAAGTGATGCGGTTTTCTGTGGCGTTACTATCCGTAGTCATGGTTCCATCCTTGTTAAAGTAATTATTGGAATATAATGAGTGGTTATATAGTCGAATCTCGATACTTTATCGGTAGAGATTGAGCGATAAGTCACCTTTAATATAGACACCCTCGTTCTATAACACAAGCCATAGAGATGACTCGCATAGTGCAAAAATCGATAAAAGTTGACCTCATTTACGATAAGTGCAACTATGTTGCAGGTCTAAATATGGTTCAGAGTATTTTATGGAATTTTGGCACGGTTTTTTACTCATCACTAGCGTACATCTATTGGCTGCAGCCTCACCTGGCCCTGATTTTGTCTTAGTCTCGCAGCAGACATTAGCAAAAGGTCGACGCACAGGTTTGATTTGCAGTCTCGGTATTACCTTAGGTCTTGCCGTCCATATTATCTATTCTGTATTAGGACTGGCGACTGTCATTGCTCATTCGCAGCCGTTATTGACTACTATTAAATGGTTGGGGGGCAGCTATCTGATTTATTTAGGTTGGCAAGGTATCCAAGCCAAGCCTAAAAAACCAGCAGATTTAGAGACCGTTCAACTTTTTGAAAAAACACATCCTTTGGAAAAAACAGACTCACAAGTAGATTCAAGCGCTCACGCTTCGCAAGATGCGCTTGCTAGCCAAACCACACCTACAACCAAAGAAACCACTATCGAAAAATTGCCTAGTAATGGCGAATCTACCTTTGCTACGTTGCGTCGCGGATTCCTTTGTAATGTTTTTAATCCAAAAGCCCCTGTATATTTTGTAGCTATTTTTACTCTTGTATTGTCGCCTGATATCCCGCTTTGGCAATTGGCTATTTATGGTGTATGGATGATGGTGTTACAGATGGCGTGGTTTAGTACGGTCGTCATGCTACTCTCTATCCCTGCGGTACATCGACGCTTCCAAAGGTTTGAGCATTGGATCGACCGCGTATTGGGTACTGCGATGATCGTATTAGGGCTCAACTTGATATTGCGTCATCGATAAGCGACCGATAAAGCGCGGATAAACAATTAGCAACCTGCGAAATCTGCTACACTGGTTACTTATATCCATATATCGTAGCCTGACATTATGACAAGTAAGCCCATGACCCGTAACCCTGCAAATAGTAAACACAGAAACAGATCTCCTGCGACCGCAAAAAAACTCGGTCAGCTGCATCCACGTAACCCGCACCAAGGTCGTTACGACTTTGCGGTACTGACTCGCGCCTTACCCGAGCTTGCTGACCATACCATTACCAATCCTAAAGGTGAGTCGACGATTAACTTCTCGGATCATCAGGCTGTTCGCGTGCTGAACAAAGCACTGTTGGCGAACTATTACGGTGTTAAGTTTTGGGATATTCCTGAAGGCTATCTATGCCCGCCTATTCCTGGACGTGCCGATTATATTCACTACATCGCAGATTTACTGGCACAAACCACTCACGTAAATGCCGACAACACACCGCCAACGGGTAAAGAAATTCACGCCCTTGATATCGGTACTGGTGCCAGTGCTATCTACCCTATCGTTGGTAGTCAAAGCTATGGCTGGCGCTTTACAGCAAGTGACATTGACCCTATCTCAGTCAACACCGCAGCGCTGATTTGTGAAGCTAATTCAAAACTAAAGAGTGCGGTCAAAGTAAAGCTGCAGCCTGAGCCTAAGTTTATCTTTAAAAACATCATTGGTCGTCAAGATTATTTTGATGTCGTGGTTTGTAACCCTCCGTTTCATGCTTCATTAGAAGAAGCGATGGAAGCCAATAGTCGCAAGCAACACAACTTGCAGCGTCATCGTGGTAAAAATGAAAGCGAGCAAATCAGCCGTAGCTCAACCAAATCAGGCAACGCTGCGCAAAACCTAAACTTCGGTGGTCAGCATAAAGAGCTATGGAGTGAAGGTGGCGAGATTGCCTTCCTGACCAAGATGGCAAAAGAAAGTCAGAGCTTTGCAGAACACGTTGGCTGGTTTACTACTTTAGTGTCGAAATCTGAAAACGTTAAGCCATTGCAATTATTATTAAAGCAGCTAAACGTCGCTCAAATGCGCATTATCGAGATGAGCCAAGGTCAAAAAAGCACTCGCGTACTAGCTTGGCGCTTTGACACTGACGAAGAATAATCACTAAGTAAAATTACTAATTTGAGTCTCACGTGAAACAAAAAAGCACCGTTTTGATATTCAAAGCGGTGCTTTTGCATAAATACTCAGTAAAAAACTAAATAAATTAGCTAAAAAACATCACTTTTAGACCAATCGCTATAAGCACGATACCGCCCAATGCTTCAGCCTTATCCTCTAGCCATGTACCTGAGCGACGTCCCAAATAAACCCCGAGCCAGCCAAATATAGCGGTTACTACAGCGATAATAAGGCAAGCTAACCACGCGTTCAGTGCCAATAAATTCAGCGTAAACCCTGCCGCCATTGCATCAATACTGGTTGCAACTGCTAACGTAAACATAGTGCGATGATTGATATGTCCATGCTTACTCGTGGCTGTTACTGTATCACTATCAGTGTTAATATCATCATTGACGTCTAGATCACCACTGTCATCATCTGACTCATCAGCAGTAAACACTTCGTAAAGCATTTTGCCACCTAGAGCAATCAATATAGTACCGCCAATCCAAGGTGCAGCAGCGGCCAACCAACCCAACATTGCCGCACCTAATAAGTATCCGATAAGAGGCATTATCCCCTGAGCGATACCAAAGTAAAGCGCAGCATAAATAGCCAAGCGCAGTACATATTGATGACTATATTTTTGAGCCTTAGCACCCAACCCTATCGACACTGCAAACGCATCCATCGCTAAAGCAATAGCGAGTAAAATTACTTCAACCATTTGATTCCCACAAATTATAATTATTAAATAATAGCAACGTTAGAAAATGAGTTTCACGTGAAACAAAAATACCGCCTTGAATATCAAAGCGGTATTTTTATAAATTGTCAGTAACCAGTTTCAAATTTAGATATCTAAGTTCGATACTGTTAGCGCATTCTCTTCAATGAAGATACGACGCGGCTCAACGTGATCACCCATTAAACAGGTAAACATATGGTCAGCAGCGATAGCATCTTCGATAGTAACGCGTAGCATACGACGGTTTTCAGGGTCCATCGTTGTATCCCATAGCTGGTCGGCGTTCATCTCGCCTAGACCTTTGTAACGCTGGATAGCTAGACCACGACGCGCATCAAGCATCATTTGCTGCCAGAGATAATCAAAGTCACGCACTGGGATGTCTTTCGTCGTACCAGCAGATGCTTCACGGCGGATAAAGGCATCGCTCTCAAGCAACGTATTCCACTCGCTTGATAGACGTAACAACTTGCCATACTCACCCGAGTTGATAAAGCTAGCATCTAACAGATAATGGTGTGCCAGTTGATGCACATATACCGTGACGCGTGGCAGCCACTGTGCCTTGGTAGATAAAGCCTCACTATCTGACGCTTCGCCTTCCTCAGTACCTAATACTGGCGTCATACCCAATAGATCTGCTGCGGCTGCGTCCATATTTTTTGGCTGCGGCGCATGGATATTAACCAATTCAATCTCAGGGCTTAGATCGCTACCGAAGTGATCCAGCTTAGTCTGCATTTCTGCTTTCCAATCTTGCATAGCAGACTCGTCATAAGTCATGTCAGTATTAAGTTTTGGTGTATGCGTCAATGCGTCCAAAATCACTGCTGGGAAACGAATCTGTAAACGTGCTTTGATCAACTGCGTTTGGTTATAGTCATTGAGTAGTGTCTCAAGCGCTTGACCAGTAATCGCAGGCGCATCAGCACTGATATGCAGCTTAGTATTGTCAATTGTTGAAGACAATAGATACGCTTTAAGCGCTTCGTCATCTTTTAGGTATAACTCTTGACGGCCTTTTTTCACTTTGTATAGCGGCGGCTGAGCGATATATACATAACCACGCTCGATCAACTCAGGTGTTTGACGGAAGAAGAACGTCAATAGCAACGTACGAATGTGCGATCCATCAACATCGGCATCGGTCATGATGATGATTTTGTGATAGCGTACTTTGTCAGGATTATATTCGTCAGGGCCAATGCCACAGCCCAATGCAGTAATCAGGTTGCCTACTTCCGCAGAAGATAACATTTTGTCAAAACGAGCACGCTCAACGTTTAGAATCTTACCTTTCAATGGCAAAATAGCTTGGGTTTTACGGCTACGGCCTTGTTTGGCTGAACCACCTGCAGAGTCACCCTCCACAATGTATAGCTCAGATAATACTGGATCTTTTTCTTGGCAATCAGCCAATTTACCAGGCAGACCTGCAATATCCAAAGTGGTCTTACGACGCGTCATCTCACGCGCTTTACGAGCCGCATCACGCGCGCGTGCTGCATCGATAATCTTATTAGCAATAGCTTTACCAGCACTTGGATTCTCTAACAGATAGTCATTGAACTTATCATGCATCGCTGATTCAACAGCAGATTTCACTTCGCTTGATACTAGCTTATCTTTGGTCTGACTTGAGAATTTTGGATCTGGTACTTTTACAGAGACAATTGCAGTTAAGCCTTCACGAGCATCATCACCCGTTGCGGCTACTTTTTCTTTTTTAAATAAATTTTCGCGATCCATATAACTGTTCAAGCAACGCGTCAATGCTGAACGGAAACCTGATAAGTGAGTACCACCATCTTTTTGCGGGATATTGTTGGTGAAACACAGTACTTTTTCGTTATATGTATCTGTCCACTGTAGCGCGACTTCTACGCTGATACCATCATCTTGCTGGCTGGTAAAATGGAATACGTCGTTGATACCGTCTTTACCAGCATTGATATAGCTAACAAACTCTAGCAAGCCACCTTTATGCTCAAATTCATGACGCTTATCAATACGCTCATCAGTCAAAACAATACGCACACCAGAGTTCAAAAATGACAGCTCACGTAAGCGTTTTGCCAAGATATCGTACTCAAAAATCGTACCAGTGAACACATCACTACTAGGATAAAAGCGGATTTGTGTGCCCGTCTGATCGGTGGCTTCCATCTGTTGGATATCGCTATCAGGTACACCATCAGTATAAGTTTGATGATAATGATAGCCTTCGCGCCAGATATTCATCTCAAGTTTTTGAGATAGAGCATTAACGACTGAGACACCCACACCGTGCAGACCGCCTGACACTTTATAACTATTATCATCGAACTTACCGCCCGCATGCAGGACAGTCATAATAACCTGAGCCGCTGACACACCCTCTTCTGGATGGATATCAACAGGCACACCGCGCCCGTTATCCATCACACTGACAGACTCATCTTCGTGGATGACAATATCAATCTGATCACAGTGACCAGCAAGTGCCTCATCGATAGAGTTATCCACTACCTCAAAGACCATATGATGCAAGCCTGTGCCATCATCGGTATCACCGATATACATACCAGGACGCACACGTACGGCCTCTAACCCACGCAATACGCGAATATCTTTAGAACTATAATCAGAAGGCAACACTTCTGAAACTACAGTAGGCACAGCGGCTTCAGTAGCACTGTCGTCTATCAATTGCTCGTGGTCAATAGGTAATGAATCACTCATGTACATTCCTTAATCTAGCCATAATCAGCCATTTACGATTAGCGCACTTATAAAAAGTCTGCTGCATAATGGCATCTTAAAATTAAAGTATATTATTCATAATCTAGAGTGCATATGAGCAGCTAAACCACTAACCACCGTTAGCCTCAAAAAAGGCTGCACAGAGATAAAATTAGTAAATTATTTATTAGTAATAGTCTTTGTTTTTCTAGACATTGTCAAAACTATTGAAATAAATAAAATACATAATTATCAAATACTTATAGATAATTGAAAAATAGAAATCTTTTCTATGATGCTATCAAATAAATTGCTGAGCACAGGACAAAAATAAAGGGTTATTTTAACATTTTTTTGCTTCTAAGTCACTGTTTACTGAGAGTTTTACGGTCTGTGAAAGGTCGTCTTAACATAGTAACTGTTAGGACAAATAGTAGTGGCTAGTGTACTGAGTAATGAGTAATGAGTAATGAGATGTGAAAGTAGATGGGTAATCATCAAAAGTATAAGCAGAAAAATGAAGTATTAGTTAGTAAATGAGATTTTTCCTTGTTTCACGTGAAACGTATTTGGTTGTGACCAAAGTTCATTAACTAAAGGTAAAATATCGTCTGTTAGACTGGTCATAAATACTTGGCAAGGGAGTTGAGCTAGGGTCGATAGCAGTATTTCTATAGCTCTATCATCTAGTTCTGCAGTGATATCATCTAGAAGCACAACAGGGGTTGCTTTCGATGATAAATCATCATTGAGTGAGTCACTGCTCTCTTCATCGTTTAGCAACAGTGGTAGCTGCGATAGGCGCAGTGCAGTAATGAGCAGTTTCTTTTCACCGCGAGACAATACATTTGCTGCCTGCTCTTTTAAAGTCGGTAGTTTGGTTTGGATACTATTTGCTGAAGCTGCTGTTCTCGCATCTGTCGTTTGATCGCTTATAGACTCATCAGAACGCCAATGCACATGAATATCAGCACGATGATTGCCTATACGAGTATATCCCAATTGCAAATCCTGCTCTAACCGCTCATTAAGCTGCACATCTAGCGCGACACTGGTGTCATAACCAGCGTTATAGCTCAGGCTCAGTTGCTCAGCGTAAGAAGGCAATAGCTGTAAAATACTCTTGGCAAAATAAGGCTGCCATTCAGTAAATACTTGCTCGCGATAATGATGAATCAAAGCAGCATGGTTACTCAACCCTTTATCCCATGATTTCAGCTCAGAAAGCTGTACTTGGGTTAAATGACGAGTCCTCTTTAGCAAACTATTGCGCTGTTTCAGTAGGCGTTGATAAGCCATCCATTGTGGATGGAACCCTTGTTTCATGTGAAACACTAACCAATCTAGCAGCTGTCGACGGCTCGCACTTCCCTGCTCCAACATATCCATCGTCGATGGATCTATCAGCAATGTAGGTAGCTGCTCTGTCAAGATACTTTGGTTATAAACAGTGGTTTGATTGAGGCGTAAGATGGTCGTAGCATCTGCTTGCTTTTGAATAGCTAAAGTACGACTATCATTGAGCTTAGCATGAACAGTCGTGTTATTTTGATGATGTTGGATATAACGTTTAGGCTGGTGATGACGAAAGCTCTTACCTCTTGATAACAAGAATATAGCTTCGAGCAACGAGGTTTTACCACTGCCATTTGCACCAATAATTATGTTGCAGGCAGCAGGCTCTACACTAATTTGAGTAAGGTTTCTAAGATGGGATATTTGTAGACGTTCAATCATGGTATCGATAGCCGCCCATTAAAGCCTGCTAATTTAACAGGCAAAAGTTTATTAAAAATCAATATTCAGTACTAAAAATAAAGCCCTTTGAAACGTATTATTTCTATTCGATTTTGTTTATTTCTAAAGAAAAACACACTATATACGCATTGGCATAATGACATACTGATGGAACTCATCATTTAGTTGATTGACCAATACAGAGGCATTCGATTGGCTCATATGCATTTGTAAATCGCCTTGGATGACGCCTAATACATCTTGCAGATAAGCAGCATTAAACGACAACTCCATTGGCTCACCTTGATACTTAGCTTGTATCATCTCGACTGCTTCATCCTGCTCAGCATTATTAGCACGTACTTCGACCATACCATCGCTAGCAAAATTAAAGACCACACCACGAGATTTTTCATTACTCAAAATGGCAACGCGGCGTAATACGTCCGTCATTTTTTCTTGACTGAATAAAGCCAGCTTGTCAGTATTGCTCGGCATCACACGGCGATAATCAGGGAACTTACCATCAATCAAACGCGCAGTAAATGTCACCATCAAATCTTGGCTGACCTTTCCTGCACTATCGACATCACCAAATGGTAAGCTTACTTGTAAAAACTCCCGGCCAAAACTTAGGGTAACTGCGTTATCTTGATCACCCAACATTTTACCAAGCTCAGAAGCTAAACGCTCAAGCTCAATCACTGCCTTACGCGGCAAGATAGCCTGCATATTGAGATCTGCACTTACATTGATCACACTACGGGCTAATGCCAATCTATGACCATCTGTTGCTACCGTTGTCAGTTGCTGCTGTGAAACATCAAATAACATACCTGTTAAGTAGTAGCGTACATCTTGAATCGCCATTGCAAACTGTGTTTTGTGAATCAAATCTGTCAGACGATTACGGCTAATAGTCAGAGGTGTGATATTTTCAGGGTTACCCAAGCTCGGATAGTCTTCGCTTGGCAATGTTCCCAATGTAAAACGACTCTTACCACTAGTTAACAAGCAACGCTCATTTACCTGAGTTACTAGATTAACTTGCGCCTGCGCTGGTAGCGATTTACAAATATCTTTTAGCTTGGTTGCAGGAAGCGTCGTTGTACCGGCTTCAACACAAGCACCAGCAGGCAATTTCAATGTCGATGTCAGCTCTACCTCTAAATCTGACGCTGTTAAGATAAGCTCAGATTCTGATAGCTGTAGCTTGATATTACCCAATATAACCATATTGTGGCGTTTATCAGCGGCTTTGGCGATCAAGTTGATAGCTTTTAGTAACGATTCTCGATTGATCGATAATTGCATGCTTAGTTACTCTTATTTGAATGATTCTTTTATAAAAATTTGCCGTAATGGCTTAATAATACCTTGTCTGCTAACGATAATCTACAGAGCATCTGTGCACTTGTATTTTCGATATTATAAACCATCTGTATCTACTAGAATACAACGATATCTAACGCTTTTATCCTGCCTGTAACATCAGAGCTAGGGTTTTATAATCCTTATCAAACGCAGGATCTGCTGCTCTCAACTCATTTACTTTATCACAAGCGTGCATCACCGTCGTATGGTCGCGTCCACCGAACGACTGACCAATTTCAGGGAAGCTATCGCCTGTTAATTCACGCGACAAAGCCATAGCTATTTGACGTGGTCTTGCAATACTACGCGTACGTTTACGCCCCATAATATCTTTGACCGTGACATCATAGTACTCAGCAACTATCTTACGGATATTATCCATATTTACTGCCTGCACACGCATCGCAACGATATCTTTTAGTGCGTATTGCACCATCTCAAGGGTAATCTGTGCCCCTGTTAAGTTAGCATTGGCAAATACCTGATTTAAGGCACCTTCCAAACGTCTGACATTAGACACCACATTTTGTGCAATGAATAGCGCACATTCCTTTGGTAATACCATCCCGTAGGAGGCTGCTTTTTTCTGCAGAATTTGTACTCGAGTATCAATTTCAGGAGGATCAACAGCGACTGTTAACCCCCAAGAAAACCGTGATCTAAATCGTTCATCAAATTCTGTCATTTGGGAGGGATGTCGATCAGAGGCTAAAATAAGTTGTTTATCACCACTAGTAAAATCTGCAAATAATGTTAGAAACTCATTACTACTTTTAGTCTTTCCTGCCAATACATGAATATCATCTACAATTAATAAATCTACTTTTTTAATTTTCTTTTTAAAATCTTCTATTTTATTATTTCTTAATGAATAAACTAATTGATTTATAAATTTTTCAGAAGTGAAATAATAAAAACTTTGATTATTTTTTAAATAGCGATGAGCTACAGAATGCATTAAATGCGTTTTTCCCAATCCAGAAGGGCCGTATATAAATAAAGGATTGTGACGATTTTTTGATTGGCGCTTACCAAGCTCATAACAAGCCTTGTAAGCCAAGTTATTGGACTTACCTGTAACAAAGGTTTCAAAAGTAAATTCGGGGTTCAGATAGCTTAATGATTTTGTATCAGCAGACTCAACTGGCTCATTATGACGCATGTTCGCGTCGATATCTGCTTTTGCGTTGTTATGATGAATAGATTCAAATTTATGTTCGGATGGGGTAGGGGAGACGTTGTCTTCTACAAACAAAGAACCTGATTGACTGTTATCTTCTGCATTGCGGCCAGTATTATCAACACGTACGACGACCTCTTCAATACTACCTTGACTGTGTTTGGTCACCAACTGCTGAATATCTTGAAGATGATTCTTCTTGATATACGTCACAAAATAATCATTGGGAGCAAGAATAATCAAAGTTTGTGCTTCTTGATGAGCTGACAGAGGTCTCAGCCACATAGTAAACACGTTGTCTTTGACGTTATAACGCAAATCGTTTAGACATTTATCCCAAATATTTGCTGTGTCTATCATGAAAAGTACTGACCTTGTAATCTGAAATAATAGTTATTTTTTAGCAATATAAACTGCTACCTAAGCCTCGATATTACACGTAACAACTAACCAAAGAGTTCGTACTGATATCCTATACGAAGGTGTATATCAAGTAGCGCCTAATTTAACACAGATACCCTGTGGATAAAACCTTGTTTTTTGTGGATAAGATTGTGGATAGTTTTGTGCATAACTTTCATAACCTAGTTATCCATATTTAACCCACAGTTTATCCACAGGCTTACCCATAGCTTAGTAAATTGATAATAAAAAGAAAAATAGACTTAACCACAGATAATCATGGTCCCAATAATAACAATACTATATTTATATTAATTAACTATTATTATAGTGTTTGAACCAAACTGTGGATAACTTTGTAAATTATAGAGTATATAACTATAAAATTTGGTTAACTAGAAATAGGTTTTTAGGGAGATATTTCTACTAGGTTCGTATGAGTTATTTCTCATTTTGGGACAAAGCAAATTAGCTTATTGACCAAAACTATACTGAATGGTATAATCCTCCGTTATTACGAATTTAGTCCATTATTTTGATAGGTGAGTTATGAAACGTACATTCCAACCAAGCGTGATCAAGCGTAAACGTACTCACGGTTTCCGTGCTCGTATGGCAACTAAAAAAGGCCGTCAGGTCTTAGCTCGTCGCCGCGCTAAAGGACGTCATCGCCTTACTGTATAATCAGTAGATTGCGATAAGCATGGCTAATAGTGCTTGTTGTGTTCCTATTGTTTATAGATTGCGATAGTCAATCATCACAACTGACACTTAGCCATATATTAAAAGCGCCCGCATCGGCGCTTTTTTTGTCTCTATAATTTGTTATTATTTCTTCTATCGTTATCCTACTAGGTTGTACTATGTCCAATACTCTATCAGATACACCTGCAGCTAGTTTCACTAAACAGCAACGCCTGCTTACCCCTGCAGCCTTCCGTGAGGTATTTGACGCACCTGAGCGCAAGATTCATCAGAGTCATTTAATGGCTTTTGTACGTGCCAACGAGCATGCACAGCCGCGAGTCGGTATGGCTATTACCAAGCGTAAAGTACCTACTGCTGTCGCTCGTAATCTAATCAAAAGGTACGTGCGTGAAGAGTTCCGTACCAAAGCTTTTAAAATGGAAAATAAAGATATTGTTTTTATTGTTAAAAAACCTATTAAAAATATAGATAATAAAGAATTAAAAACCCAAATAATTAATATATTTAAAAAAATAGAAAAAAAATAAAATGAATATTTTATTAAAAATAAAAATTATAAATAAAATTTTATATAAATTATTTTTTAATTTAATTGTTTTTTATCAAAAAATAGTTAGTCCTATAATACCTGCTCGTTGCCGCTATTATCCGACATGCTCAAATTATGGCAAGCAAGCTTTAACATGGCATGGCACCTGTAAGGGTGGTTGGTTGTTGTTAAAACGTCTTAGTAGGTGTCACCCGTTAGGTGGGCATGGCATAGACTTTGTACCTTTACCATTAGCTTCTTATAGCTATCAATATATATCTTTTAATAATGTACCAAATACTGACACCCAGGGTTTGGGTGTCTATCGAGACAATACTAGCTATGTTTCACAGCTTAATCATTTGATGAAATCAATATAAAGTCGCTTTCTCTAGTCTCAGATAGATACTCTGTTGAGTTACCCACAAGTTATCCACACTCTTGGTATCATTTGAGACAGATTTTTAGTAAAATGATGCACATTTTATGTAAATGACTACTAATTCAGTTGCAATGTGACAGGACAGCTGTGTAGTACAGTCATGACACATGCCCTAATTTTTCATTCCCTAATTTTTTAATCTAGGAAAGGTTTATGCAAAAGATATTTCGGGTGATGATCATCATTGCGATGCTAATTACCGCTTATCTGCTGATTTTGGCATGGCGAGATGATTATGCCGATGCTCCAGCTGTAGATGCGGTGCCAGAAACTACAAGTTCGGTAGGTGCTGACATTCCTTCTACTACTGGTGCAGCAGGTGATATCCCGGTACAGACATTACCTGTGGATAATAGTGCTGTGACAGCGACTCCTGCGAAAAACGCTGGTCTAATCACGGTAACAACTGATCGCTATGATATAAAAATCAATCCAGAAGGCGGTGATATTGTTTATGCTGCACTCAAGCAGTATGATGCAACGCTCGATAGCGATAAGCCTTTCGTATTGTTAGAAAACAACAGTAACCGTGTGTATGTAGCTCAATCTGGACTTATTGGTCAGAACGGTATTGATACAGCAGAAGGTAGAGCGACTTATAACCATACTGCTAACAATTATGTGATGGAAGATGGACAGCAAACGTTGTCAGTGCCGCTTACTTATAAGAAAGACGGTGTGACGATTACCAAGACTTTCACTTTCACTGAAAATAAATATCCAATCGATATTAGCTATCAAATCCAAAACGCGTCTACCAATGCTTGGCAAGGTCAGATGTTTGCGCAATTAAAGCGTGATGATAGTAAAGATCCTGGCATGTCTGATAAAGGCGCGCTGAGCATGGCGACTTATTTAGGCGGCGCTTGGGGCACACCAGATGATCCTTATAATAAGCTGAAATTTGGTGACTTTAGTGACGGCGAGTTGACGACCACTAGCGATAAAGGCTGGGTTGGTATTGTACAACATTACTTCGTATCTGCTTGGACACCTGAAAACTTCACTGGCAAATTCTTCACTCGTGAAACAGGTAGTGATTACTTTATCGGCTTCAATAGCCAACCAGTGAATGTGGCACCAAATAAGCAAGTTACCTTGAATGCAACACTGTATGCAGGTCCAAAAGTTCAGTCTGAGCTAAAAGACGTTGCGGTAGGCCTTAACAAAACAGTTGATTATGGTCTGCTGTGGCCAATATCAAAGGTCTTGTTTGCTATCTTGGAAGGTGTGCATAAGGTTGTTGGTAACTGGGGTTGGTCAATTATTTTACTGACTATCTTAGTAAAAATTGCCTTAATGTGGTTCTCTAATAAGAGCTACTATTCGATGGCTAAAATGCGTGCCATTGCGCCGAGACTCAAAGTGCTCAAAGAAGAGCATGGCGATGATCGTATGAAAATGTCGCAAGAAATGATGGCGATATACAAAGAAGAAAAAGTCAACCCGATGGCAGGTTGTCTACCAATCTTGATGCAAATGCCTATTTTCTTAGCCTTATATTGGGTATTGGTAGAGAGTGTTGAGCTGCGTCATGCGCCATGGATTTTGTGGATTCAAGATCTATCAGCGATGGATCCATGGTTTATCTTGCCGTTGCTAATGGGTGCATCAATGTTTGTACAGCAGCAGCTGAACCCACAGCCAGCAGATCCGATGCAAGCAAAAGTCATGAAGTTCTTGCCGATTATCTTTACTGCGTTCATGCTGTTCTTCCCAGCAGGTTTGGTTCTATATTGGACAGTCAACAACTTGTTTAGTATGACTCAGCAATATATCGTCAATAAGAAAGTCGATGAAGAGCAGAAGCGTCGTACGGTAAAAGTGGTCGATTAATTAGTTTTTTGTCAGAAACACCAAAAACCATCGCGCAAGCGGTGGTTTTTTTATAGATGGTAGATAAGTAGTAAATGTTATCCACAGCTTATCAACATTATCCCCAGTTTATAAATACTGAAACGAAAATATATCTGTTGCGGCTACCTTTCAAAGTTTGCTTTGTCAGTATGAGTCCAGACGTCTATAATAGAGCTTTTAAACATTGAGAGTCATTGTGGATTCCTTAGAGACAGCATTAGCCGTACCTAATTCTTCTGAAAAATCTAATACATCGGGACTCGCCACAATTGCTGCGATTGCAACGCCGCTCGGGCGAGGGGGTGTGGGTGTCATACGTCTATCAGGCAGCCGTGCTTACGATATGGCATGTGCTCTAACAGGTAAGTCTGCTTTTACGCCGCGAATGGCCAGTTTTTGTCGTTTTTATCAGGCTGATGGCACTGTCATTGATGAGGGACTGGTCTTGTTTTTCAAAGATCCGCATTCATTCACAGGTGAAGATGTGATTGAGCTGCAAGGGCATGGCGGTGTTATTTTACAAAACCAATTGCTCGCGCGCGTATTTGAGTTAGGTGCCAAGCAAGCAAGTGCAGGAGAGTTCTCTTACCGTGCTTTTGATAATGATAAGTTGGACTTGGTGCAGGCAGAAGCGATCGCTGATGCGATTGATGCGACCAGTGCTGCCGCGGCTAGTAGTGCAATTCGCTCTCTAAGCGGTGAGTTTTCACAGAAAATTAACCAGTTATTAGAACAACTCATTCATCTTCGTTTGCATGTTGAAGCAGCGATTGATTTCCCTGATGAAGAAGACGTTGATTTTTTGTCTGATGGAGTCATACAAAGCAAACTTGAGCAGACGCAAGATAAGATACAACAAGTTCTAGCAACGGCAAAGCAAGGTCAGCTTTTGCGCGACGGTATCCATGTCGTGCTAGCAGGTAGGCCAAACGCAGGTAAATCTAGCTTGCTCAACCGCCTTGCAGGGCAAGAGCGTGCTATCGTGACTGATGTCGCCGGTACTACGCGTGATACGCTGCAAGAGACAGTCGTGCTCAATGGTTTGACGCTACATCTGACTGACACAGCAGGCCTACGTGAGACAGAAGACACTGTGGAACGTATCGGAATCGAGCGTGCCCGTACAGCCATCACGCAGGCTGATATGCTGCTGATGGTCTATGATGTGACTCGCGATGTTGAAGAAGAAAGCACACCTTTGCAGCTTGCTGAACAGTTGTTTGGTGAACTACCAGAAGCTAAACGCTTACTTATCATTGCTAATAAGAGCGATTTATTGAGCGATAATAATAGAGAAGAAAGTGCTGCTAAGACTCAAGCTGAAATCAAGAATAGAGGTTATCAGCAAGTTAATGTTTCATGTGAAACAGGTATTGGTATTGATAATTTGGTTGAAGCACTATGTGAGAAAGTAGGCTTTCATCCACCAGAGAATAGCTTAATTGCTCGTACCAGACATCTCGATGCGCTTAGACGAACTGCTAATTTCTTGGCAGAAGCACATGAACAATTAACCGTATTCGAAGCGGGTGAATTGGTTGCTGATAGTTTACGTCAGGCCCAACAGAGCTTGGGTGAAATCACAGGTGAGTTCAGCGCCGATGACTTATTAGGTAAGATATTTGGTAGCTTTTGTATTGGTAAATAACTGGTAAGTAGTCTTTGTTATTATCCAATAAACCTAGCTAACTTAGAAACACTGTTCTTATTCTCAATCGTAAAATAAGGAAATGCTATGCACTGTCCGTACTGTAATGCGTCAGAGACCAAGGTTATTGACTCACGTCTTGCTGCGGAAGGTGCACAAGTGCGTCGACGCCGTTCGTGTAACAGCTGCCAAGAACGTTTTACGACTTTTGAGATGGTAGAAGTTGTCATGCCAAGGATTATCAAATCGAGCAACAAGATTGAACCTTACGACAATGAAAAGCTGCGCCGTTCCATTTTACTGCCCTTACAAAAGCGTCCTATCACTATCGATGAACAAGAGGCGATGATTAGTCGTATTGAAAAGCGTGTTAGGCAGATGGGTGAGCGAGAAATCAGTAGTAAAGTCTTGGGTGAAATCATCATGAGTGAGCTTAAAACTTTGGATGATGTCGCCTATGTACGCTTTGCTAGCGTGTATCGCGACTTTCAAGATATCGATGCATTCCATCAAGAGATTGCCAATATTCGTCCAAATGAAAAATAAGCGAAGTAAGCTTTTAAATAAGCCCTAGTTGATAAGTAATTCCTAATTGTTAATCAGCTTTCGAACCTTATTTTCTTATATAGAACACTCAATCATTTATTAAGACCAGCCTTATGTCTATTCAAAGCCATGCTCAAGATGCACAAGACCGCTACTTTATGATGCTTGCTATCGAACAAGCGAAGCGCGGTTTGTATACTACTAGACCCAATCCTGCAGTGGGCTGCGTTATTGTTCAGGCAGAGCAGATTATTGGTCAAGGTTTTCACCCTAAAGCTGGTGAGCCACATGCAGAAGTATTTGCGCTGAAAGAGGCTGGTACACAGGCAGCAAGGGCAACTGCTTACGTTACATTAGAGCCATGTAGTCATACGGGACGTACACCACCATGTGCGCTGGCGCTGGTTGCTGCTAAGGTAAATCGCGTTGTGATTGCAGGTCTAGATCCTAATCCGCAGGTCGCAGGTCGCGGTGTGAAACTATTAGAGCAAGCTGGTATTGAGGTAACAGTCGGTGTCCTGACAGAGCAGGCAGAGGCACTAAACCGTGGGTTTCTAAAAGCTATGCGCACTCAGATGCCCTATGTACGATTGAAAATAGCGACCAGTTTAGACGGCCGTACAGCGATGGCATCTGGTGAATCAAAGTGGATTACCTCGACAGCTGCTCGTGAAGACGTACAAAAACTACGAGCACAAAGTGGCGCGATTATCACCGGTAGTGAAACTGTAATAACTGATAACCCACAACTCAATGTGCGCTCAGAACAATTGGACGTGCCACCTGAGAAAATACCTAATCCTAAAATAGTCATACTTGATAGGCGTCAGCGTTTAAAGCACAGCCTACAGTCTGATTATCAGCTATGCCGGCATCCAGATACTATCTATTGGCATGAAGACGATTTGTCGGCGTTGTTGGCGAAACTGGTTAGTGAGCACCAGTGCTATGATGTGTTGGTGGAAGCAGGTGCTAGTGTTACAGGTAGCTTTTTGAGTCAACAGTTGGTAGATGAGTTAATCGTATATCAAGCACCTTGTTTACTTGGTGAGCAAGCACGTCCCATGGTTGATTTTAATCCTATGTCCCTTGCTCAGCAGTTACGGTTTGATATAGAAAGTCATCAACAGCTTGGCTCAGACCTCAAATTAACCTTATTACCTTTATAGATATTCTTCGTATAAGTAGGTTTTCCACAAATTATAAAAAAAAGCTTAGAATATGGATAAATCAATTGTTGATTTACGTGTTTCACATGGAACTGTGTATAACTTTGTTTCACATGAAACACAAAAGATGTTCATATTTCGATTGTTTTAATAAATATTTATACAAATCAATACTTTAACAGTCTATTTGTAAATAAATAGGTTTCATGTGAAATTTTTATTTGTTGTGGATAACTATGTATTTATAGCGACTTCTAGCTATACCTCTATTGATTTATCCTTACTTATCCACAATTTATCCTATTAACGGTCAAGTCTAACGATGTTGCACTGTCAGTTATTTGAACAAGTTGTGATAAAGAATTGATAGATGATTTGATAAACTAAAATATTCGCCTATAACGGCAATACTGTAATGAGATGAGGGTAATATGTTTACTGGAATTATAGAAAGCGTTGGAAAAGTTAAATCGATGCAGGCGACAGGCGGTGACATACGTTTGACAGTAGAGTCTGATGACTTGGATTTCAGTGACGTGAAGCTAGGCGATTCTATTGCATCAAATGGTATTTGTTTAACCGTGGTGGAATTCGGGAGTAACTACTATTCTGTTGATGTTTCACGTGAAACTATTGCTAGAACAGCATTAGAAGGGTTAAAAGCAGGTCATACCGTCAATCTAGAAAAAGCCATGCTACCAACGACTCGTTTTGGTGGTCATATCGTCGCTGGTCATGTAGATGGAGTAGGGGTCGTTAGTAAATTACAACAAGATGCTCGTTCTATCTATATTGAGATTGAGATACCGCAAGAGCTAGCGCACTATACAGCGACCAAAGGCTCTATTACAGTAGATGGTATTAGTCTGACGACCAATTTAGTGCGTGACAATATTGTCTCTCTAAATATCATTCCGCATACTGCTCAAGTGACGAATATCGCTAAGCATTGGTTAGTAGGCAACAAAGTGAATATTGAAGTAGATATCGTGGCTCGTTATCTAGAACGTCTACTAAATAAATCTCAATCTGGGGGTATGAATGCGTCAAGCCCGCAAAGCCAAATCACAGAAGCATTTCTGGCCGATAATGGGTTTATGAAATAACAATTAAGCTTACCGAAATACTATCCTCGTACCAAGTTTTTGACCCTATCGATATTACTTTGATTAGGTGATATCGATAGGGTATTTTTTATTTGCACTAGAGATTTATTGTATAAAACTCTGCAAAACGGATTCTAAGTCTTTCTTACTAATGGGTTTGGATAAAAACTCGTCCATACCTACTTGCATACAAGCCTCGCGATCTTCTTCTGTATTATTCGCAGTTAGCGCCACAATTGGTATTTTATCACCTTGCGAGCGAATCACTTGTGTGGCTTGTAAGCCATCCATAATGGGCATTCGGCAGTCCATCAAAATCAAAGAAATTTCTTCACGTTGGCTTTTGAGTTTCTCGAGTGCTTGCTGTCCATCTTCTGCGACAATACTACGATAACCAAGCTTACTTAACATCTTACAGGCTATCTTTTGGTTAGTAGGACTGTCTTCTACGACCAAAATCAGTGGAGACAAGATTTCTTTCTTAGGTGTATCTTCTACAAAAGATAGACTGCTGTCATATTGATGTTTGACCAGTATGTTTAGCGTTTTCCTTGCAAACAAGGTTAAACGTAGCAGTTCAGACAGTAGTAAACTTGCGTCCAAGGGTTTGGTCAAAAATCCATCATATTGGCCTAGTAAAGTAGAAGGGATATGCCTTTCAAGTTTCATGCTAAGTAATATCTTCGGTAGTGAAGGCGTAGCGACTAGGTCGTTTAACACTTCTTGTTGCTCGCTATACTTGTTGCTCGCATGAGCTGATAAGGTGATGGATTCGCTGTATTCATAATCTAATAACAAGATAGGAATGACGGTTTGCTCATCTTGTTTTAATTTGTTTTTTAGCTGCTGTACAGTGGCTCTATCTAAAGTGCTGTAGATAGTCACAGATATCGTTAAGTACTCGCACAAACGTTGTAAATGTTCAGCAACTAGAGGCTGATTGATGACAGCGATAAGGTGAATATGGGGCAGCTGCGAACAACGATGATATACCGATTGATAAGTGGTCTGAGGATAAGGAAGGTAGAGGCTAAATATCGTCTCTTTATCCACCGTATTACTTAGTTCGATGAAACCGCCGAGTAACTGAGCAAAGCTATTGGCATCACTCAAGCCAATATTACTGTCTTCAACTAAGTTATGATTGTTTTGATTCAAGATATTGACTAATTGATTTTGTCTCTCAGGAGTAATAGTTGCTCCAGTGTCTTTTACGCTAAACCGAATCCAATAAGATGTCTGCGCAGGCACTGTCGTGTCATTGTTAGGAGTTAAATCCTGATTACTTATTTGCGTTACTTTATCTTCAGGTACACGATCAACAGTGAGCGCGACATAGCCTGATGTTGTAAAACTAATAGCGTTTTTCAACAGATTTAATAGGATATGGTGCAGTCGAATGTAATCAGTTTCGATGTAACGAGGACAGTCCGGCGCAAAGAAATAAATCAATTCTAACCCTTGTTGTCTTATTTCTTTTGTGACTAAATTGCTAACCTCTTTGCTTACCTTATAAATATCAACCGTTTCGATACTTAGACGTGTTTTTCGGACTTCAATCTCCTCTGTGGCTAGTGTCTCATTGAGCACAGTCAACATGCTTTGACTGGTTGTAATCAATGTATTTAGAGTCTTTTTGCCTTGAGCCGTCAATATTGAAGGGTCGATGGGTTCCAACGAATCAATTATCTTCTCTAGTGGTAACCTTAACTTACGACCTATAAATGCTTGGGCTTCGTTTGATTCATCAATTTGTAATTGCAGTTGTTGGTTGTGCAGCTGTAGTTGTTCAGATTGATGGAAAATTTCATCAACATTATTAAAAATCACAGTAAAACCGTGAACTTGCCCATGTTCACCAAACCAGGGTGTTGCGTGTAGTTGGTAGGCTTGTTTGTTCTCCAAGCCATAAACTATCAGTGTGCGAGTAACGCGTAAATTTGAGATGGTTTTTAACAGTATTTGAGTGGCCTCGTCTTTCCCTTCAACGAAATCAGTCAGCTCATAGCTCTGTTCACTCTGTGTAGGAGGGGTAAATACTTGCTCAAAACGCTGATTATAGAAACTAATTTGACCATGTCGTATACTCATCAGCATCGGTAAGGGTGCCTGATCAACCAAGCGTTCTAAGCGATGAGTCAATGTTTTTATACGCCGATAGTCATTATGTAGTTGGTAGCTGACGCGACTTAATGCATGACCTAACAGCATGAACTCTGTAGTAGATTTCTTTTGTAAAAACGGCGGCGGCGTATAAGATTCTTTTGCGCGGCTACTCAAATTATCCGTATAAACCAGTAACTGCTCCCAGTTAGTGCGACGATTAAGCATATAGAGCAATGCCATGAAGAATAGTATGATGGCGACCATCAAAGGAAGCCAATAACGGTAAGATATCCAGTCAACAACAAAAGGTTCGTGGCGTAATACGATATAAATCTGGTGTCCGCTTCTTAGAGTAATGATTCCTGTTAGATCATTGCTATTGACTGTATAAGCGCTATGATCATTACTGCTAAAAGTGGTAGTGCCGATGGTAGGGAAAGCAACAGTAGAAAAAGCAGATTCATTGGGACGAGTATTATGATGAATATAGGTCTGCCCAGAAGGCATCATCAAAATCAGCTGATAACTCAGTTGATCAAAAGTAGGCTGTTCTAAGATTTTTTTTATTTCGCTATCTACAGGCGCTGCATGCTCAATAATACTATGTTGTAGGGAATAAAAAGTATCTATGCTGTGTTGCTCACTATGTTTTTTCATTCCATCAAACATTGTGACATAGTACAGCAGTAACATAACCGTGAGAGACAAGGTATAGAAAATCAATAAGCGCTGTAAGGACTGAAACTGTTGCATGAAAGCGTGGCCCTATCTCGACACGAAAGAATATAGTGAAATTAAAATGAGGTTTCTACATATAGTAGGGGAATTATACGGCAGTTGAATTGCCTAAAATTTTTAGTGTTACCTTCTATTTATAGCAGAATAACGGCTTACTGTTTACAGAGAGTGGTTATTAACGCCAAATTGTTTTGTAAAAACTATAAGCAGAGCGTTTGATGTTCTTGATATTATAAAGGCAAATAATGTCATTGGTTATCATGAAGTGAGGTCATTACAATCATGGCACTGCGCCGTAAACTCACCTATAATGAACAAATAAACCTTATATAATGCATGATTATGACTACAACTGCTCCTACCTTTGATACATCTAACTCGCTTACCGACCATGATACCCCAACTACTAACCGATTAAGGGTAGTATTTGCGGGCACGCCTGAGTTTGCAGCTATTAGCCTTGAGTCATTAGTTAATCAGCAAGAAGCGCTGAATATAGAGATAGTTGCTGTTTACACCCAGCCTGATCGTAAAGCAGGTCGTGGTCAAAAGTTGTCAGCCTCTGCGGTAAAAGAAGTTGCATTGGCAAATGATATCGCTGTAGAGCAGCCAGTCACTTTTAAAAAGTCTAGTGCAGAAGGCCTAGCTGCTAGGCAAACTCTACGCACCTATCAACCAGATGTGATGATTGTTGCCGCTTACGGATTGATTTTACCTATCGGTGTACTAGAGACGCCTACTCATGGTTGCTTGAATATTCATGCCTCACTGTTGCCACGCTGGCGCGGTGCTGCACCTATCCATCGTGCACTCTTGGCCGGAGACGATGAGACAGGAATTACCATTATGCAGATGGACAAAGGTCTTGATACAGGTGACATGCTTTATAAAGTTAGCGAAAGTATTGCCTCTGATGATACCGCTGCTAGCCTACATGATAAGATGGCTGCACTTGGTGCGACAGCCATTAGTACGGTATTAAAGGATTTGCCCACTTATCAAGATCAAGCTATCGCTCAAGACGATAGTCAAGCCAACTACGCTGAAAAATTAGTCAAAACCGAAGGCGAAGTTGATTGGTCGCAGCCTGCTGCCGCTATTGAACGCCAAATTCGTGGACTGACGCCATGGCCCGGTGCTTATACTTTCCGAGCAGGGCAGCGCGTCAAAGTGTTGGCTAGCTTACCTGTAAATACATCGCAGCAAAGCAATGAACCTGCTGGAACGGTTATCAGTGTCGGAAGAAAAGCGATCTTAGTCGCTTGTGGTAAAGAGAGTGATGCTGAATCATCAGCCACCACTTTAGCTATTACTCACTTGCAGTTTGCGGGTGGTAAGCCGATGACTGCTGAACAAGTTTGCCATGGCAACCAATTAAATGACGGTGATCAATTTACGTCAGAAACAAAATAACGTTACTTATATTTAACCTACTTGCACAAGACGCTATCGATCATACGTCAAGGAAATGAAATTTAATGAGACAAAACAGTACTGCGCCTAGAAACAATAAGCTCAAACCATCAAGCAATCTTATTATGAATGGCAGCGTACGCGTGCGTGTGATTCGTACCTTACTGGCTATCCAAAACGGTCAGTCGCTCTCAAGCGTCCTTGATCCATTGCTAAACAGTCTGCACGATGGTGATAAAGGCTTTGCCCATGCATTACTGCTCACGACATTGCGCCAGTGGCATGCGTTGGCACGTTTGCTCGATAGCTTAGCAGACAACCCTATCGAAGAGATTGAGGTGCGTACCACCATTCAAGTCGGCTTAGTACAGTTGCTTTACTTAGAAGTAGCTGACCATGCCGCCATTCACGAAACCGTTGAGGCTGCAAAAGAGATTGAGTTCGCTCACTCGACTGGTTTGGTGAATGCTATTTTGCGTAAGGTCGCTAAGAATCCAAGCAAATTCCGTAAGAAGTGCGATAAAAAACATAGTCTACCAAATTGGCTTGCTTACCAGCTTAAGCAAGATTGGAGCGAGCAGTATGATGAGCTGACACAAGGCTTACGCCAACCAGCACCGATGTTTTTACGAGTGAATTCGGCGGTTACTTCGGTAGAGGACTATCAGCATGCATTGGATGGCGCAGAAATTGATGCAGATATCGTTGAGCTAACGACTGGCTTTAAGGTAGCGAACTCATCAGAGTCTGCCGCTGCTACGCTATCAACCAAAGGTCTTAGACTACATCAAAGCACTTCCGTTAATGCTTTGCCTGATTTCGCTTTAGGAACGGCTAGCGTGCAAGATATGCATGCTCAGTTAGCTGCACCGATTATCAATAAAGCATTAATGGCTAAGCTTAGTGCTGAAAAACCTGATACGAATAATGAGATACATATTCTAGATGCTTGTGCGGCACCTGGTGGCAAGCTTGCTCATTGGTTAGAGCTAATGAGCGCTAACGATGAATCATCGTTGTTTCACGTGAAACAAGACGATGCTGAAACGTCACCTGCGATTACTGATATCAAGGTAACGGCTATCGATAATGAAGCACCACGTATCGAACGTATTCGTGAGAATTTACAGCGCTTGAATCTAAGCCAGCATGACTTGCAGCAAGCAGAGAAAAGCGTCGCACTTAATATCGTTTGTGCAGATGCAACCAGATGGCAGCATGGCAAAAATAAAAAAGCGGCGACAAATGAACCCGTATTTGATGCAATATTATTGGACTCTCCTTGTACTGCGACTGGCGTGATTCGCCGTCATCCAGATATCAGTATCTTGCGTACCGAAGAAGACATCGAGCAAACGGCACTGTTGCAAGCAGATATCTTGCATAACTTATGGCCACAACTCAAAGCTGGTGGTTATCTGCTGTACGTAACATGCTCTATCTTAAAGCAAGAAAACGTCGAGCAAATGCAGGACTTTATCACTCATCATAATGATGCAGTAGTGATCGAGTTTACTGAAGATTGCAACTGGGGTATCGAACAAGCAATCGGTCGTCAGTGCTTGCCAATCGATAGCGCGAGTGGCGATGGTTTTTATTATGCATTGCTACAAAAAACTGCTGAATAAACCGTTTTTAACTATTGAATAACATTATTGTAGACAGGACAATCTAATGAAATATATCAGTACCCGTGGTCAGACAGCACCAATGGATTTTAGTGATGTGCTTTTGATGGGTCTTGCCCCAGATGGTGGTTTGATGTTGCCTGAGCACTATCCAAACATCGATAGCGCAACGCTTGATGAATGGCGTACGCTCAGCTATCCAAAGCTTGCGATGGCGATTATGCAGCGTTTTGCGACGGATATTCCTGCGGCTGATTTGCAAGATATCATTGAGCGCACTTACACTGCTGATGTGTTTGGCTCTGACGAGATTGTTCCTGTCCGCAAGCTTGAAGATAACTTATATATTCTAGGATTATCAAACGGTCCGACATTGGCATTTAAAGATGTTGCTATGCAGTTTTTGGGCAATGCTTTTGAGTATGTGCTTAAGAAAAAAGACGCACGTATTACAATCATCGGTGCAACAAGTGGTGACACGGGTAGTGCAGCAGAGTATGCATTGCGAGGTAAAGAGAACATCGAAGTCTTTATGCTGTCACCATACGGCAAAATGAGTGAGTTCCAACGTGCGCAGATGTATAGTTTGACCGACAACAATATTCATAACATTGCGATCGATGGTATGTTTGATGATTGCCAAGACATAGTCAAAGCGCTACAGCAAGATGCTGAGTTTAAAGCCGCTTATAACCTAGGCACGGTAAACTCTATCAACTGGGGTCGTATCCTAGCGCAGATTGTTTACTATTTTAAAGCTTACTTTGCGGTCACGACGAGCAACGATGAAAAAGTCAGCTTTAGCGTACCATCAGGTAATTTCGGTAATATTTGTGCCGGTCACATCGCTCGCGAAATGGGACTGCCAATTGACCGTCTGATTGTCGCAACCAATGAAAACGACGTTTTAAATGACTTCTTTAATCAAGGTGCTTATCAGCCGCGTCCGACTGAAAAAACCTATGTAACCTCTAGTCCGTCAATGGATATCTCAAAAGCATCTAACTTTGAGCGTTTTGTTTATTTGCTATTAGAAAAAGATAGCGCACGCGTTCATGAGTTATTTGACGGCGTAAAATCAGGTCGAGGCTTTGACTTGTCTGACTTGATGGAAGCAGTTAATAACCGCTATGGTTTTGCTGCTGGTAAATCTACTCATAGCGACCGCTTGCAGACTATCAAAGCGCTTTATGATCAGCATGGTGAATTGGTTGATCCACATACTGCAGACGGCATTAAAGTCGCTAAAGAGCTACAGTTAAATGGTGAAATTATTGTTTGTGCAGAGACAGCATTACCCGTTAAATTTGCAGATACTATCGTTGAGGCTATCGGTCAGATAGATATCGCTCGTCCAGCGCATACTGAAGGGTTAGAAGATTTACCGCAGCACGTAGTGGTACTGGATAACAAAGCTGAACTGGTCGCTAAACAAATCCGCCAACATGTCACACCGAATCCTGCTTAAGTAATTACGGTCTTTATGCTTATCATCAACAAAGAAAAGTATCCACGTAAAAGTTACAACATTGTAATAAAGTGTTTATGATTGTGTTATGGTAGATATAATTGTAATATTAGAAACAGCGTCAGCAAGTCATCATCATGCTAGGCGCTTTTTTAGGAATTATTCTAGCCAATTACACTGAACAGTTACCCTATAATCGCCATGAGAATTTTATTTATAAGTTGCTGATATGATTAAACTTTTATTAATTTTAGAGGTTTTTTGCAGTGATAAATTAAGTACGGTTCTTTGCGTCGAACACAGTGGTACATATTGTGGATATAACGATGAAGATGAGCTTAAAAAAGATAGCAAAAGCACTGTTAATGACGACGTTTAGTAGTGCCATGTTGATGAGCACGGCTCAAGCTAACAATCCGCCACCAACTATCAAAGCTGATGCGCCCAATCGTTATATCGTCAAAAAAGGCGATACCTTATGGGATATCTCAGGTCGCTATCTAGACAGTCCTTGGCGCTGGAAAGAAATTTGGGCAACCAATAAGCAAATCAAAAATCCAAACCTTATCTACCCCAATGACGTTCTCATTCTTTGTGTGATTCAAGGAAAAACACTGATTGGCGTTGATACTGGTGAAGGTTGTGCTGGCGTTGAAAAGCAGCTTACTGGAAATGTAAGTACGAGCACGGTCGCGATTACTTCGACGGCCAATAGCATCCCTCCTATTCCGTGGTCGGCTATTCAGCATTGGCTTGATAAAACGCTTATCGTTAATCCCCAAGACTTTAATACCACGCCTTATATTTTAGCTTCTAAAAACCGTAACTTAATTACTGCGCGTGGTGATAAGGTCTATGCTAAAGGCGTACCGCTTATCGTGGGCCAACGTTACGGCGTCTACCGTGAGGGTGAGCTATATGTAGACCCCAAAACGCAAGAAGTGATCGGTTTAGAAGTTACGCAGGTAGCGACTGGTCTTGTTACTTCTACAGAAAGTAATGGTGTGACTAGCTTGCAGCTTATCGATAGCTATGGCAAAGAAGTGCGTGAAGGGGATCGCGTCTTTGTAGAGTTAGACAACGCTATTCCTCCTGTCTTTTATCCAACGCCTGCAAGTGTCAGTCGCGGCGGTATGATCGTACGTGTGATGGACTCTATCAGCTCAGCTGCGAAGGGTAGTGTGGTCACCATCAATTTGGGTAGCTTACAAGGTGCTAAACCAGGTGATGTGCTGACGGTTTATCAAAAAGGGCCTTTGGTACGTGATACTAAAGATAATGACACACCGGTACGTCTACCAAACGAGCCAAGTGGTATGGTGATGGTTTTTAATACCTTTGACCACATCAGTTATGCTTACGTACTTGACTCTGAGCTACCACTTAATATTGGCGATCAGTTATTACCACCCCCTTATTTATAAATAGCTATAAGGCTGTATTAAGCAATATATTAAACCAAATACTAATCTAAGCTTGCCTATACGAGACAGATGACAATGACGGCAGTCACCTCTTCTTTATCCGACGATCAGCGCGCTATCTTAGCGCTGTGGTACGAGGTGAATGCATCGTTATCTGCTTATCACAAATTGATCACTTCTTTCGGTTATCCGCAGCTTGCTTGGCAAGCCAAAGTAGAGGCATGGAAGCAGCTCGGTATTCATCATACCCATCTCAAACGTCATGAACAGCTAGAGCAAACACTCGCCAATATCGATAAGATTCAGCAAGCGTTGATAGAGGGGCGTTATGGCTTGCTATTCGCTGATGACGCCGATTATCCTGCTCAACTCTCACAAATCTACGACCCGCCGCCATTATTATTTTATCGTGGGAATAGCGCGCGCCTACATCAAGCACAAATCGCTATAGTAGGTAGCCGCAAACCCACCGCGCATGCGCAAAAAATCACGTTTGATATGGCGCAGTACTTAGCGCAAGCAGGTTATATCGTTACTAGCGGTCTAGCTATGGGTGTAGATAAACGCGCACATTTAGGCGCGCTAGCTCAGGCAGACCCTGACTATCAGGGACGGACGGTTGGTGTAATGGGTACAGGGATCGATGTGAACTATCCCAATCATCGAGATCAGTTATTTACTCAAATTATTGAGCAAGGTGGCTGCATCATCAGTGAGCTACTACCACACACGCAGCCGCATAAACATACTTTTCCGCGTCGCAATCGTTTGGTAGCTGGGCTGAGTCTTGCGACCATTGTGACGGAAGCGACAATCAAAAGCGGCTCGCTTATAACAGCACGTCTCACGTCTGAACAAGGTAAACAGGTCTTTGCTATTCCCAGTCATATTGATAATAGTAATGCAGAGGGCTGTCATCATTTAATTCGTGAAGGCGCGACCTTGGTTTATCATCCTCAGCAAGTACTAGAAGATGTCAATGGTCAGCTTGACTATGATAAAGGCGCTTATAGAACAGCGAACGCTACTAATTTCAATAGTAATCACTCTAATATCACTCAGACTTCTGAAGCGATAGAGACAAGCTCAATCAAATCTACTAGCCAGCAACCAACCTCTGAGATAAAGCCTGCGCGCAGTACAGTCGTTGTGCCTGAGCATTTAACTGCAATCTATGAGCAGCTTGACTGGCATGGGCAAGATTTAGATGCGCTTATTAGTGCAACCAAGCTTGCACCGCCGCAGTTGATTGGTCAGCTAATGGAGCTTGAACTAATGGGTCTTATCAGTGAACAAGGTGGACGATATTTACGCATTTAAAATGTTGTAAATATTCCTTATTGGACACTGGCATAGATAGCCCTTAGTTATAGACTCTCCTAGACAATATCTTTCTTGTGGTATTATTAGAATTTACTTCTACGAACTATCTAAGTCATGAGCCAACCTACACCTCTTATTACTAATTCTGCCATTCAAGCTGCTAAGTGGCTAAAAGAAGGGCAGCTGCTCGCGTATCCTACAGAAAGCGTTTGGGGTATTGGTTGCGACCCTTATGACCAAGCAGCTGTTCAGCGTATTTTGGATATTAAACAACGTCCACAAGCCAAAGGCATGATAGTCGTCACTGATAGTGTGTCTCGCTTAGCACCTTTGCTAGCCTCTTTAGATGATGTTCAGCGCCAGCAGGTTATTGATAGTTGGCAGACAGACGATAGCAGAGATGAACAGCACAATCGTCAAGCACATACTTGGTTATTACCGATTCCTCAGCCGCTTGCGAGCACTGTACCTACTTGGATTACCGGTCAGCATCAGACTATTGCTGTTCGCGTCATCTCGCACCCTACAGTTCGCCAGCTTTGCCAGCAGATGGTCGGTGAGCAGAATCCATTTGGTCTATTGGTTTCTACAAGCTGCAACCGATCAGGACAAACGCCTGCTAGCACCTTTGAAGCCGCCTATGCTTATTTCGAAGAGCAAATTGGTTATTTGCAGGGTGATACATTGGGTTATACCTTACCTAGCCAGATTCGTGACGCAACGACAGGCTTGGTTATTCGTTAGTGGACAAGAAAGATGTAGACGTTTTTTTTGCTACCTGTTTGCCTTACTCAACATGTTTTCTATTGTATGAGCTACATTTTTACAGTAATGCTGGCACAAATACTGTTTATCACATACTGACGGGTAGCCCTGAATAGGATTTAGGCAGTCATATGAAAAATAAATTAAATCAGCCAAGTCATAGTTTGAACGAAAGTTTGGCTGAATATCCAAAAATGAAGGTTACTAAGTTATTTTTATTCGTAGGTGCGCTGTATGAGCTCATTATTTTTCCATGGATAGCGACACTTCTTAGCTCAGATTAAGCTATGCTGAATAAACCGTACAACTAAACTTGGTAAACTAAGCGTATTAACCGGAGTTTATCATGACCAAGAAAGTAAGAACCTACAGTGACGAATTTAAAGCCGAGGCTGTTAAAAAGATAGCAGACAACAATGGCAATATTTCAGCCACTGCAAAGCAGCTTGGCATTGCCATGCAAACGCTCTCAAATTGGCAGAACAAAGCCAATCAAGGCAAGCTTGTCGGCACAGAGCAATATGATCCTGATCTTATAAGTGCTCTTCAAGAAATAAAGCAGCTCAAGCGGCAACTTAAAGTGGCCGAAGAGGAGCGCGAGATCTTAAAAAAGGCGACGGCGTACTTTGCCAAGCACAGTTAGTGAAGTACGCCTTTATTAAAGACAATCAGCAAGTCTTTAGCATTAGTAGCATGTGCCGCGTACTACAGGTTAAACCCTCAAGCTACTATGACTGGCTAGGTCGTCATATCAGCTGTCAGCAGGTACATCGTAATCAGTGCGAGTTGTTGGTTAAAGCGGCTCACAGTGAAACCCTCGAACGCTACGGTTTTGAGCGTCTGCATGCGTATCTAAGCGGACAAGGACATAATATTAGTCTATACATGGTCAGAAGCATCAAAGAAGAATTTGGCATCAAATGCCGTCGTCATAAGCGCTTTAAAGTCACCACTGACTCTAATCATCACAAACTGGTCTATCCAAACGTGCTCGATCAGAAGTTTGACACCAGTCGCCCTAATGAGTCTTGGGTTAGCGATATTACTTATATCTGGACACATGAGGGCTGGCTGTACTTAGCAGGGGTCAAGGACTTATATACCAAAGAGCTGGTCGGCTATGCGATCAACAAACGCATGACTGCTGACTTAGTTTGCAAAGCACTAAGTATGGCAATCAAAAACAAACGGCCTAATAAAGGGTTAATTGTGCACTCAGACAGAGGTAGTCAATACTGTAGCCATGCGTATCATAAGATCATTAAACAGCATCAATTTACAGGCTCAATGAGCGCTAAAGGTAATTGCTTCGACAACGCACCCATAGAAAGCTTCTGGGGCACTTTAAAGAACGAGCTGGTATATCATCAGGATTATAAGACTAGATTTGCAGCGATCAACGATATTATTGGCTATATTGAGCTGTACTACAACCAAACGAGGATTCAAAAGGGCTTGAGCTATAAATCGCCAAGACAGGTGTGGTTTGATTATTATCGTCAAGCTGCGTAATTAAAATCTCCCAAGTTTAAGTCTACGGGATTGACGGCAGGGGTCAGATAACAGCATAGGTCTATTGTTCATACTGTTTTTTCCAGTTTATCTTATTGCAGGTGGCTTGTTTGCGATGCCAACTACATTAATGATGGGAAAGTGGCATTCGTATAAAGAAATATACATACAAGATGGGTGGTGGATAAGAACTTTTTTTATGGGAGTTCTTATTAATGCTTTATTTTTTGTTTGGTTTATATTTTCTAAATTTGGTTTGGTGATATGGTTCTCTATCAGTTTAACTGGAGGAGTAAGTGCCGTATTAGCAGGTATGTCAGCTTTACCAGTATTAAAAGAAAATGTTGAAGACGTAGGCTGAGCCATTAAATAAAGAGCTGATCAAACTATTTCTGAAATATTATGATGCGTTTGGATGGTCAAGAAAGTTCGAAACGGTTTATAACAGCTATATTATTTCCATTCACAAATTGACCAACTTATGAGTTAAAACTAATGTTAGATAACAACAGCCACTATCCAAAAAAAATGGTGATATTTTTATTTTTAACTTTAGGTACGCTATATCAGTTGATCTTATTCCCTATTTTAGTATCGCTGATAATGTGGAATAAGGATATAGGTCTGGCATACGCTGTAGCCATACCTTTTTACCTTATTGCAGGTGTATTTCTTATTGGAATGCCTACACTATTGTGCGGTATATGGCTTGCTTCCAAACAAACATATAAGTCCAAAAGATGGTGGGTAAGAGTTTTTCTTGTTGGTTTTTCTATTAATGCCACATTTTTTATTGGTCAAGATGCTCGTACATGGTTGGCGATTAGCTTAGTAGGAGGTATAAGTGCTTTGATTGTGGGTATGTCCGCATTACCTAAACCTAAACAAAGTCTGCAATATTAGCCAAAAAATTAAGATACTTTTTTAATAAAAAAACTTCTATCTTTGACAGTAATTATCAAAGTGCAATGTTTGACCTCGTAAACCTTTCATTCCTCACCTTCCTTTACCAAAAGCATGTAAAAGTCGTTTTGATAAAAACCACAAAAAAGCAGACGATGGTTATAACAGTCTAGTTTTTATTGAACGATAAGTACTTCAGCAATAAGTAACTCAAAGATAAGTCATAGTGGTGGTATTTGAGGCATATAGGGAGTAGGGTATGAAGGTTTTGATTAGTGGCGGTTCAGGATTTTTGGGAAGTGCATTCAGTCGAGAGTTAATGGCACGGTCTCGCGCGCAAAATAAAGACGTGACGATTACTTGGCTAACTCGTGATAGCGGTCAACCACATCCCGATGATATCAATATGATGACTTATGACGAGCTTGCAATGTCTGATATGAGCTTTGATGTCATATTAAATTTAGCAGGTGCTGGGATTGCTGACTCTCGTTGGAGCGATGGGCGAAAAGAAGAATTGATGGCGAGCCGTATCAAACCTACTCAGTCGATATTGGATTTTATCGCACGTGCTAGTACCAAACCCAAGTTACTGGTGAGCGGATCAGCGATTGGCTGGTATGGCACGCAGGGCGACAAGCCACTGACTGAAAACAGCGATTATGAGACGGATTTTGCTCATACACTATGTGATGAATGGGAGCAATTAGCGCTTAAAGCGACCGAACACGATGTTCCTGTGGCTATCGTCAGAACAGGTGTGGTTATTCATCCTGAGGGCGGAATGGTGGCTAAATTATTACTACCCTTTAAATTTGGTGTCGGTGGACAGTTGGGTGATGGACAACAAATCATGAGCTGGATTAGCCGTGAAGATTGGGTTAGTGCGGTCATCTTTATTATTGAGCAGCAGCTTAAACTTACTAAAGAATCAGACGTTAATCACATTGAAAGCTTAGCCCAAGACAATGCACCTATTAATGATAGCACTATTAAGACTGCAAACAGTACCGCAAATAATACAAATGCAGTCGTATATAACCTTACTGCTCCGAATCCTGTGACCAATCATACTTTTACCAAAGCACTTGGCTCATGGCTACATCGCCCAACCTTTTTTACTTTACCAGAGTTTTTGCTTAAGCTGATGTTTGGCGAAATGTCGACCTTACTTATCGATGGTCAAAAGGTGCTGCCACAAGCGCTATTGGATGCAGGTTATTCGTTCAAACACTCGACACTCCAGCAAGCATTAGGAAATCAGAAATAGTTATATAGCAGTTGTTTCATGTGAAACATTAGAGTTTATTTTCTGATAATCACTTATCAAACAGTATTTATGTCTAAGGGCAGTCCATGCGTTACGCATTTTTCTTCACTATCTTTTTGCTATTACAGCTGTTCAGTCTGGGTACAGTATTAAGTATACAGTGGTGGCTCCAGCCTTGGATGACGCCAACATTACAGACAACGATATGGGTTAGTGTATTTATTATTACTAATGGTCTATTAGTATTGAGCGTAAAAAGAGCATTTGCTAACAGTTATCGCTGGATTAGTGGATGGATGCTAATCATGCATTTTATGATACTGACGGCGTTGGCAGTGAGTCTATTCTACGGAGGGTATCTGCTAGTAGTTGCTTTATCAGGTAGTACGTTACACCAATCGAATGAAATGGCTATAGGGCTAAGAGTACTAGCGCTATTCCTATTTTTAGGACTATTTATTTATTCGTTATATAGTGCCTATACCCCTGTTATACGCAAGCTTTCTATTAATATAGATAAACCTTTAACCAAGCCATTACGCATTGCAGTCGCTAGTGACTTGCATATAGGACGATTATTTGGTGTAAAAGCCATAGATAGATTGCAACAACTTATGATTCGCTCTGGTGCAGATATGCTACTAATGCCAGGGGATATTATGGATGATAATACAGAGGCCTTTAATGAATATCATATGGAGCAAAACTTAGCAAAATTGTGCAGTAGTCTGCCACGTGGTGTCTATGCGACATTGGGTAATCATGATTTGTATGGTCATGAGCGACCCATTAGCGAAGCGCTGCAAAATGCAGGTATACAATTGTTGAACGATGAGGTGCTCTATATCGAGCACGAGGGTCAACCAGTATGGTTAGTTGGACGTTTTGATAATCATAAACGTCAACGTGTAGCAACTACCGATCTGCTGACGCAAGTAGATACGTCGCAGCCAGTGATATTGTTAGACCATAGACCGAGTGATATAGATAATCACAGTCAATTACCTATAGATTTACAAGTCTCGGGACATACCCACAACGGTCAAGTATTCCCCGCTAATTTCATCGTCAATGCTATTAATAGATTAGGCTATGGCTATGAGCAGATTGGTAAAGGGCACTTCGTCGTGTCCTCTGGTTATGGTTTTTGGGGCATTCCCTTTCGATTGGGATCGCGCTCAGAGATTTGGTTAATTACACTATCTGGCAATACAAATTGAATATACAAACCGATAATTAGCTAGCAAGCGGTCTATGCAGCTAACCGCGATTGTGTACTGATGATCTCACGTACAAAGCTGCTAAACCCATGAATAATATTGCTTGTCTCTTGTCCAAGACCTTTATGAATACTCATAAAATGAATAAAGCCATGCGGTGCACCAAGCACAGTATAGGTCTCTACAGCAACGCCGTAACCTTTCAGCTGCTTTGCATAAGCAAATGCCTCATCACGTAATACATCGAGCTCAGAAGCTACAATGTAAGTTGGGCAAACTTTACTATTATCACCCAGCATAGGTGAGTTCAGTATGTGTAAACGAGGCAGCGGACTATTCTCTAGGCAAGCAGCATCAAATACTGCTACATCAGCATGATCTAATAGTAGACCCTCGCCGTATAACTCCCAACTTGGATAATCTGTCTCAATATCAGTGACTGGATACAAAGGCATCTGCGCTAGAGGTTCGGGTAATTTTTCTAATAGATTAAACATTTTTTGTCCATCTAACCCTAGGTCTGCCCATGCGCTTTTACTCGGTGCGGTTAGTTGCTGCGCAATTAAAGTTGATAGACCACCACCTGCGCTATCACCAGCTAATACGATACGAGAAGGTAATGCGCCCAATGTGTGACAGTGTTCAACTAACCAATCATACGCAGTGATACAGTCTTTTAATGCTGCTGGAGCAGGACATTCAGGCGCTAAGCGATAATCGACACTAACCACAGACCAGCCAGTCTGCTCACATACCGCATGACAGAACTCATGATGTGTATCGACATCACCAATGCAGAACCCGCCACCATGAAAAAACAGCATGACTGTTTCATCAGGATTATGGATACGTTTTCTTCTAAAACCAGATTTTTTGCCGCCGGCTTTATAACAACGGACAGTCATGTCGCCATCATCCGCATTGGCAATCATTTCATCTTTCCAGCTAACAGGTGAATCACCTTTTTTAGTGAAGGGCTTTATATTGCCTAGCATAGTCGTATTGGCTTGCTGCCATACTCTAGGTGATTGCATGGCTACTGCATCAGCAGTAAATCTCTCACGCAATTCCGGCATTGGGGTTAGTTCTAACGGCGTTTTGAGGTAACTATTTACTGCAAGGATGAGACGTAGATGAGCGTTTGCATGCAGATACTGTTTTGAATTAGGGCCTTTAAGATAACCAATCGCGCCTTCCAAAATAGGGTCTGGTAAGTAGCCGAGACTTTTCATTGCGTAATGCAATGTATGCGGCTGATAGTTTGCCACAGGGTTATAAGCGAGTATTTTCTCTTTAACGCTCAAACGTTTTTCTAATGAGTCATACGCTTTCGCATCTTGATTTGATGATTCTTTTGACACTGGATTTTCTTTTGACGCTAAGTGCAATGTCATCAATGCTTTATTAAGCAAAGTATTGATAGATAAATTTTTTGAATTAGACATAACAGCTCTCATAAATGATTTTTAGCGTGCATTTGAGTGTGGGCGATAATATTTATAGCAATGATAAAATAGACAGCAGAGTAATAGCGTATCGTTTGGTAATAGCTTGATTAATAAGCGTAAAGCAATGGGAATAAATAGCGGTTTTTTGTTCTTTTTGTGAGTAAATATTGAGATTTATTGACATGGAACAAAAATGTTTGACGCATCGTATTAATGACACTTCACGAATATTTGTCATAAATGGTAAAAATTCCTTTGCTCTAGGCTTGAAATTTGTCCTTATCACCTTTATCAAGCAGCTATTGAAGCGTATTAAAAAAACAATGAGTCAGAAACATCGAGCATTTAATAATGGCATAGTAGGACTAGTAATTATTCGGTCTACTGTGCCGTCTCTTAATCTTCATTATTGAAATTCCAAGGAGCTATCATGAGCGAGCAAAACCCGAACCACGAAAATCTTGACCAAAATGTGGCACATGAGAATATTGATCACAATGACAGTATCTTAGAAGAAACCATGAAAGAGTTTGATCCACAGAATAATTCAGGTGAAGAAACGACTATCGAAAACGAAATCAACCTTGATACTTTCAAAGCGCGTATTGCTGAGCTAGAAGGCGAAGTAAAACAAGCCAAAGAAGGTACTGCACGTGCTAATGCTGAAGCTTATAATGCGCAAAAACGCATGGAGCAAGAAGCGGATAAGAGCAAAAAATTTGCACTACAGAAATTTGCTAAAGAATTGTTAGACATCGTTGACAACTTAGAGCGCGCTATCGAAAATGCCGATGCCAATGATCCAGTCGCTGAGGGTGTGCAATTAACGCACAAAGCATTGGTTGCAGTATTGACCAAAAACGGCGTAGAAGTGGTCGATCCACAAGGCGAAAAATTCAACGCTGACTTCCATGAAGCAGTGGGTATTGACCCAGAAGCAGCGGCAGATACAGTTGGTACGGTCTTACAAAAAGGCTATAGCCTAAACGGTCGTCTATTACGTCCAGCTATGGTTCGTGTTGGTCAGTAATATTTTTAGGGCTAAACCCTACTAATATGAAGGTTTTTCACAAAAAATGACATGAAACACAGTTTTTGCGTGATTATCGCCTTGAAAAATACGACGGGTAAACCGATATATAGCAACAAGTGACCGACTACGGTCTGGATAAATAAGTATTTATAGTTAAAAACAAATTAGGAGCAATTGATTATGGGTAAAGTAATTGGTATTGATTTAGGTACTACTAACTCGTGTGTAGCAGTAATGGAAGGTGACAAAGTTAAAGTCATCGAAAATGCTGAAGGTACTCGTACAACACCATCAATCGTCGCTTATAAAGATGACGAAACGCTTGTTGGTCAGTCAGCCAAGCGTCAAGCAGTAACTAATCCAAGTAACACTTTGTTTGCGATCAAGCGTTTGATCGGTCGTCGTTTTGATGACAAAGTCGTGCAAAAAGATATCGGCATGGTTCCTTACAAAATCGCTAAAGCAGATAACGGCGATGCGTGGGTAGAAATCAACGGTAAAAAGCTTGCGCCACCACAGGTTTCTGCTGAAATCTTGAAAAAAATGAAAAAAACAGCAGAAGACTATCTTGGTGAGAGCGTGACTGAAGCAGTTGTAACTGTACCTGCTTATTTCAATGACTCACAGCGTCAAGCAACTAAAGATGCGGGTAAAATTGCTGGTCTAGATGTAAAACGTATCATCAATGAGCCAACTGCTGCTGCACTTGCTTATGGTATGGACAAGAAGCAAGGCGATAGCACTGTTGCTGTATATGACTTAGGTGGTGGTACTTTCGATATCTCAATCATTGAAATTGCAGACGTCGATGGCGAGCAACAGTTCGAAGTACTAGCAACCAACGGTGATACGTTCCTAGGTGGTGAAGACTTTGACTCAGCATTGATTGATTTCTTAGTGGCTGAATTCAAAAAAGAGCAAGACGTTAACCTAAAAGGTGACTCTCTTGCGATGCAGCGTCTAAAAGAAGCGGCTGAAAAAGCGAAGATTGAGCTATCAAGTGCACAAAGCACTGAAGTGAACTTGCCTTATATTACTGCTGATAGCAGTGGTCCTAAGCATTTGGTTGTGACCATCAGTCGCTCAAAACTAGAGAGCTTAACGGAAGAGTTAGTACAGCGCACCATGGGCCCTTGTAAGATTGCCCTTGAAGATGCTGGCCTAAAAATTGGCGATATCAACGATGTAATCTTGGTTGGTGGTCAGACTCGTATGCCACTAGTACAACAAAAAGTACAAGACTTCTTTGGTCAAGAGCCACGTAAAGACGTGAACCCTGATGAAGCTGTGGCAGCTGGTGCGGCAATCCAAGGCGCGGTATTGTCTGGTGATAAAACTGACGTATTGCTACTTGATGTAACGCCATTGACCCTAGGTATCGAAACGATGGGCGGTGTTATGACGCCAGTTATCGAGAAAAACACCATGATTCCTACCAAGAAATCACAGGTATTCTCAACCGCTGAAGACAACCAGCCAGCAGTAACGATTCAGGTATATCAAGGTGAGCGTAAAATCGCTAACCAAAACAAACTGCTTGGTCGTTTTGACTTGACGGATATCCCACCAGCACCACGTGGTCTACCACAAATCGAAGTGTCTTTTGACATCAACGCTGATGGTATCATGAACATCTCAGCAACTGATAAAGGTACTGGTAAAGCACAAAGTATCCAAATCAAAGCGGATTCTGGTCTGTCGGATGAAGAAGTCGAACAAATGGTTCGCGATGCAGAAGCCAATGCTGCTGAAGATGAGAAGTTCGCTAACCTAGCGCAAGTTCGTAACGAAGCAGATGGTCGTATTCATGCCGTACAAAAAGCGCTGAAAGAAGCAGAAGATAAAGTCACTGATGAAGAAAAATCAACAGTAGAATCTGCGATCACTGAGCTTGAAGCTGCAGCGAAAGAAGATGATCATGACGAAATCAAAGCTAAGCTTGAAGCTTTAGACAATGCATTCTTGCCAATCAGCCAAAAAATCTACGCTGATAGCGGCGCTGGTGCAGAAGGTATGGATCCAAGCCAGTTCCAACAAGGTGCTGACGATGCTGGTAGCAACAAAGCTGATGACGACGTCGTTGATGCTGAGTTCACTGAAGTAGACGAAGACAAAAAATAATACGGCTACTAACTAGTTAAATGAAAAAACGCATCCTTCGGGGTGCGTTTTTTTATGGCTGCTATTTCTAAATGTTGTTATGCCTATTAGCCACAGTTCCTACTAGCCACTATTTTTACTATCAGTTAATAAATTAAGTTTTAAACGCACTCACTATGAGCACTTCATAGGTTAAATTAACCACGAGCTGTCCTATGTCATTCTTTTCTGAGAATTGCTGCCAATAGTCTGACTCAAATTGCTGTAGACGAGATTTTGTCCATACAAAGGTTTGAGTATCTTCTGATTTAGCTTGAGTTTGATTGGTCGATACGCCGGTGAGTTTCATATGCTTTAAGATAGCGTAGGGGGTTAGAAATGGTAAATCAAAGCGCTGAATTGAGAGTTTGATATTCTCAAAGCCAGCACTATCTAATGCCAATTGCCATTCATTAATATCTGGGTAGTAAAGTCCTTGACCTGTGAGAGTCTTAATTTGCAAAAAGTTATTTGGCGTAAAAGTACTAAAGACCAGTTGTCCTCTAGATTGTAGGCGCTGCGCTGATTGCGTGACGAAACTCAATGGATCATCAAACCATTGCACGGCATTGGCACTAACTATCAAGCTATGATTTTCTGCTAAATCTATGGTTTCAGCATCACCGATAATGATCTCAGCAGTTGGCAGTATTGATTGCAATGTAGCAGTCTGTTCAGTACATAACTCATTAATGATCCAGTACTCGCTCTGTATATGCTCAGCGAGTAGGCGCGTCATTTGACCTGTGCCTGCACCCACTTCTAGCACACTACTTTGTTCGGTATTAGCAATACTGTCTAATAAGTACTGACAAACGATCTGCTGAACATTGGCATGCTGGTCATAGTCGCTTGCATTGGCAAAGTGGCGAGCGATGGTTTGTTTTCTAACACTGAGGTCATCAGCTGTATCGAGTGTTGTCATAGGCTTCATTATGTCCAAGTGCGCCAGTTGTCTATTAATAGTAGGAGTAAAGTTTGTGTCAAACGATAAGGTTACAACTGCTGTATCAATCGCTCGCAGTCTTCGTTAGTCAGTTTGGCATTCATAACTAAGCGAATACGAGCAGTGTTTGCAGGCACAGTAGGTGGCCTGATAGGTAGCGCATAAAATCCAGCGGCTTGCAACTGTTGTGCTTTGGCAAGAGTGCGTGCATTGTCGCCCAAGATATAAGGCACAATGGGTGAGTTGTAGCTAATATCTTGGACAGCTGAAGTTACACGGTGTTGTGGGTCGATGGCCTGACTAAGCATTGTAGACAACTGAGCTAAATGTGCACGTTGATCAGTGAGTTTTGGCATTCTTGCTAAAATAAATCGTGTCCACGCATGATTGATAGGGGGTAAGGCGGTGCTAAAAATTAGTGGGCGCATAGCGTTAATCAGCCATTGTTTGAAAATATCATCACACATTATATAAGCACCAACTGAAGCAAACGCTTTGCCAAATGTACCCACCAAATAGTCAATATCAGCCAACGTATGCGTCTCTTCTGCCAATCCTAAACCTGTATCGCCTAATATCCCGATAGCATGTGCTTCATCGACATACAGCTCAATACGAGCATCTCTGGATTTTAATTGTACTAATTCAGGCAAGTCAGCACGGTCACCATCCATACTAAATATACTCTCGGTGACAATAATGATACGTTCAACTGTCTCGTCTGCTTGTTCAATAAACTTGGCTAAATGTCCGTAATCGTTATGACGGTAACGACGATAGGTGACAAGTTTACTTTGGCTCAGGCGCATCCCATCGATAATGCTGGCATGTACTAGCTTGTCAGCCAAAATGAGCGTCTTGACGGGCAGTGCTGTCAATGCTGGCAAGATACCTAGATTGGCGTGATAGCCACTATTCAATACCAGCACCGACTTTGTATTGGACAGGTCTTGTTTTTCCATTGCGCTTTGATACCAGCTTTGCAATTCAGACTCTAATGCTTCTAACTGTATATCGTTGCCTGTCAGTAGGCGTGAGGAAGTGGCACTCATTTTAGGAGTGTGCGTAGTAGATAGCTGTTCTATTTGATTGAGAAACTCAGTTTGTAGCTCGATATCACCGCCCAAGCCAAGATAATCATTACTCGCGATATTAAGTAAAGCTTTACCTGCACTAACGACGTATCGGCCATCGTGCTGCAGGTTTGGCAATTGACGGTACTGCTGCTTTGCTTTTAAGTCTGCAAGTGCGCTTTGCAAACGCTCAGTGATAGAATTTTGCATTTCTTCTCTCTAATTATTGTTATATCAGCCATGTTTAGCCGATTTGTCCAGCAAGAAAACTGTGAAATGAGTACGGATTATTGCATAAACTGGATGGATGTAACAAAAGGTTTCATATCTAGGCCTTTGTAACCCGAGCACTGACAAATGCTTTCAAATCTTAACTCTCATACCATTAAACACTGACAGAGTGTCTGAAATAGTTTGTTACTATGTACCCATCGTTAGCAAACAAGGCGATACGGCCAAATGGTCAATACAACTAAATAACTTGTTTGTCCAAATTTACTTGAAGGAGCTAATAATGAAAACTCTACAAAAAACTATACTTGCACTAGCAACTGGTTCTTTACTTACTGTAGGTGCGCAAGCTGCCGTTAATTATGGTAACGGCTATACAGGTCAACCGTATGTTGGTGCTAAGATTGGTCAGTTCGATAATGATGTAAGCGGCGACGATCCAACTGCGTATGGTGTGTATGCTGGTTATAACTTCGATCCTAATTTTGGTATGGAAGTTGAATATGTTGGTTCAGATGATGCTGATCTAGACAATAATGCTGGCGATTATGATACGAAAACTTATGGTGCGTACGGTACTTATCGTTACACGTTCCCAAATACTGCACTGTATGCCAAAGGTAAGCTTGGTATCGCTAAAACAGAGCTAGAAGCTGATTTTAACGACGGTAGCAGTGATTCAGTGAGTGATACTGGTATTGCTGGTGGCATCGGTCTTGGCTATGCGGTGAATCCTAACTTCAATGTTGAAACAGAATATGCCATGATGGATAGTGATGCAGATACTAAGCTGCTTACTGTTGGTGCTAACTTAAAGTTCTAATTATTTAGAAAACAAGCTTTTAGCAAACAGCTATAATAAAGAAACGATCACTTTAAGTGGTCGTTTTTTTTCGCTTAAAATTTATGTTAAGGCCTTTAAGTTAGTAATTTATAAGCATCCAATAAGTAATATATCATTATCGTTAAAGCGTTGTTATCCTTAAAAATGTGCTACATTAAAAACTGGAATGATAAAGATAGGAATGGTGGCAAGGATGGAGATACTTTGGATGATTGAACCTTGGCATTGGTTAGTATTGGGCTTCTTATTACTAATCGTTGAGATGTTTGTACCGACGTTTGCCAGTCTGTGGTTTGGTGCCGCTGCCATCATCGTTGCAGCGCTATCATGGCTGTTGCCTATTTCTGTCTCTGTTCAGATTATCGTCTGGTTAGTGCTCTCTGCTGTGTTCTTATTGGCTTGGTTCAAGTTTATCAAGCCGTTGTCAGTAGATCGTACCAAAGCTGGACTGGGCGGCAGTGTCATAGTCGGTGAAGTCGGCATGATTATCGTGTCACCGCAGCTAGATAAAGCTGGCACGGTTAGATTTAGTGTTCCTATCGTTGGTGCGGCTGAATGGATGTGCCGTACGAGAGGGGAGCAGGTGGCAATCGGCGATAGAGTGGTAGTGACGGATATTGTTGGTAACGAGCTGATTGTGAGCAGTACAAAAGCGCAGGCAGCGATGCATAAAAGTATGCAGGTATAATAATAAGGGATGAGTTATGGAAAGCTTTAGTATTGTCATGGTGGTATTGATTGCACTGGTGGTATTCACCGTGTTTAAAGGCGTACGTATTGTACCGCAAGGTTATAAATGGGTTGTGCAGCGACTGGGCAAATATAGCCAAACGCTAGAGCCTGGGCTTAACCTCATCATCCCTTATGTAGATGATGTGGCTTATAAAGTAACGACCAAGGACATCGTACTCGATATTCCGTCACAAGAAGTCATTACTCGTGACAACGTCGTTATCATTGCAAACGCTGTCGCTTATATCAATATCGTGCGTCCTGATAAGGCGGTCTACGGTATCGAAGATTATGAGTACGGTATCCGTAATCTGGTACAAACGTCATTGCGTTCGATCATTGGTGAGATGGATCTTGATAGTGCATTGTCCAGTCGTGACGAGATCAAAACCAAGCTAAAACATGCGATTTCGGAAGATATCGCCGATTGGGGTATTACCCTTAAGACAGTGGAAATTCAAGATATTAACCCTTCGCAGACCATGCAAGCATCCATGGAAGAGCAAGCAGCGGCAGAACGTTTACGCCGTGCGACAGTGACCCGTGCTGATGGTCAAAAGCAAGCTGCTATATTAGAAGCGGATGGTCGCTTGGAGGCTTCACGCCGTGATGCTGAAGCGCAAGTGGTACTAGCCAGAGGTTCTGAAGAGTCGATTCGTTTGATTACTAGCGCGATGGGAGAGGAAGAGATGCCGATCGTATACTTGCTGGGTGAGCAATATATCAAAGCGATACGAGAGTTGGCTGAATCTGACAACTCTAAAATGGTGGTACTACCAGCAGATATCTTAAGTACTGTAAAAGGTATGGTGGGTGATAAGTTAAAAGTGTAAAAAGCCATAGCAATATTAAAAAAGACCTCGCTTGAGGTCTTTTTTATATTTAATAATTGACGAATGACTCGTTAACTTAGATAACTTTGGAAAAGCGGTTTTGGTGTTTCTTTTCCAAGTATTCATCAAATACCATAGCGACGTTACGACCAAGCAAGCGACCTCTAGGTAAGACGCGAATACCTGCTGCATCCATATCTATCAGCCTGTCGTTTTGCATAGCGCCCAACTGCTGAATCTCATTAATAAAATAGGTGATGGCATCGATACCAAATTTTTGATTCACATCTTTAAAATCGAGATAATCATGACACAGTAGGTTCATGATGACGTATTCACGCAAGCGGTCTTTGATAGAGGTTTTAATGTACTTTACTGCAGGCATGACAGTCGGATTGATTTTCGCCATATCAATCTTGGCTTGATAACTCTGTAGATCAGTATCGTTTTGCAAAATATAGCGCGTATTGGCATTAGAAATCTGACTGATTGATGAGACACCAAAACCTAATAAGTCACAATCTCCCATGATGGTGTAACCCTGAAAATTACGATGCAAGTTACCTTCGCGCTGGGCGATAGCCAATTCGTCATCAGGTTTGGCAAAATGGTCGATACCAATATATTGATAGCCAGCTTCGGTCAGTGTATTGACGGTATTACCCAGCATCGTAAGCTTAGCAGCTGGGCTGGGCAAGTCTTCATCTTTTATCTGACGTTGGGCTTTAAATCGCTCAGGCAAATGCGCATAGTTAAAGACCGATAGGCGGTCTGGTGACATCTCGATGATACGATTTACAGTTTTGTCCAACGTATCAGGTGTTTGATGTGGTAAACCATAAATCAAATCAATATTGATAGAGCGAAAACTAAGCTCACGTGCTTCTGTTAGCACGCTTTCAATAAGCTCTGCTGAGTGCACACGATTAACGGCGATTTGGACCGTTTCATCCAAGTCTTGCACACCTAAGCTGATACGGTTAAAACCGAGATTCCGCAGTATCTTTAGGGTGTCTTCACTCAGCTCGCGAGGGTCAATCTCGATAGAATAGTCACCTTCATCTTCTGGCAAAAACTCAAACTGAGTCTGTAAAAACTCCCATAATTGCACCATCTCTGCGTCACGCAAAAACGTTGGTGTACCACCGCCCAGATGTAGCTGTTTGACCAATGGTCTGTCGCTGCCTTCTGGCGTAGATAACAAGCGGCGTTTATGGATAATTTCAGCAATCAAATACTGTAAGTAATCGCCAGAATCACTATTTTTTTTGGTAATAATCTTATTGCAAGCACAGTAGTAGCAAAGGTGGCGACAGAACGGAATATGAAAATATAACGATAAAGGAGCGCGCGCTTCACGATTCTGCAGGATTTTTGTCTCAAGACCAATAGCTTCAAAACTATTTGGTATTGGAGCGAATTCTAGAGCAGTCGGATAAGAGGTATAACGCGGTCCCGAGCGATTGTACTTATTGATGATTGCTTCATCAAATGTTGGTAGCTGCTTGCTAGTAATACTGCCGCCGCGTGTACTGGCATAAGGGTTGTCAGGTTGCATAACAGGGCGCACAGTCGTGGGCGGCTCGTCCGCACGGTTGTAAGGTTGCTGAGTGTTCTGTTCTGAATAATCTGTCATGCGATATTCCTCGTTTTTACTCTAGATACTGCTGATTTCTATATGATCAATGATTTCGGATGTGTTGTTTATTTTCAAATTTTATAACTGATCGATAATAAGATTTGAATACGTCATCGGCAGCAGTATGTATCGCCAAATGTATAGTAGATAGTATAACAAATCCTTGTTAGCAGTGGGGTGGTCGGTGAGTATTCTCAATTATTGAAGTAGAGCGTTATTTAAACATAAAAAACCCCAGAACGACGCTGAGGTTGTGGTGATTCCCTCTACACCAGCAATAAAACACGACGTTTGCGCGTTGATAAATAATACTTTATTATCAATGACACTCTGTATTAGGAAGATGCTGATGTCGTTTGCCCAAGTCTATACCCGTTCGGTGGTTGGTCTGCATGCTCCCAAGGTCATCATTGAGGTGCATCTATCGCAAGGACTGCCTGCATTGACCATCGTTGGCCTACCTGAGGCCGCCGTGCGTGAGAGTAAGGACAGGGTACGCTCTGCCATTCTAAATTCAGGTTTCCAGTTTCCGAACCGCCGCCTCACGATTAATTTAGCCCCTGCTGATCTACCTAAAGATGGCGCGCGTTTAGACTTACCTATTGCTATCGGTATACTAGCGGCAAGCGGACAGCTTGAGCCAGAGGTGCTATCAGGATTTGAGTTTATCGGCGAATTAGCGCTCAATGGTCAATTGCGACAAGTAACTGGTAGCTTGGCAGTCGCACGGGCGATTAAAGCTGAGAAGTTAGCATTAGCATTGTCGCAAGTAGTAGCGAATGAGCAAGAGCAAAATAATTCAGATACCTCGCCGCAGACAACTCCGCAACTGATTGTACCGATTGATAATGGTCGTGAGGCCAGCCGCGTTGATGGCGTAACGATACTAGCTGCTCAGAGTCTAAAAGCAGTTTGTGATCATCTACAGTCGCTCGTTGACCCAAGTGCAAACTATGAGAGTTTGTCAGTGGTGCAGCCTAATCCAGCACCGCAGCATGTTGGCTATCAAGTGGACTTAGCCGATGTCAAAGGACAACATCATGCTCGGCGCGCGCTAGAGATTGCCGCCGCGGGTGGTCATTCATTGTTATTTACAGGGCCACCAGGTTCTGGCAAGACGCTTATGGCGTCACGATTGCCAACAATATTGCCAGACTTAAGTGATGAAGATGCGCTAGAGGTTGCCAGTACCTATTCGGTGGCAGACAGCGATTATGACTATGGGACGCGGCCATTCAGACAGGTGCATCATACAATATCAGCTGTGGCGTTGGTCGGTGGTGGTTCACGGCCAAAACCGGGTGAGATTACGCTAGCTAATAAAGGCGTGTTGTTTTTAGATGAATTGCCGGAGTTTGATCGAAGCGTGCTGGAGGTATTACGTCAACCATTAGAAGCCAAACAAATCACGATTAGTCGCGCTAATTCTCAAATGACCTTTCCAGCGAATTTTCAATTGGTCGCTGCGATGAATCCTTGCCCATGTGGCTATGATGGCGATACATCAGGACGTTGTCGCTGTCGACCTGAGCAGATCAAACGTTATCAAGACAAACTATCTGGTCCTCTCTTAGATCGTATTGATTTGCATATCACCGTGCCTGCGTTACCGATTGCCGATCTGCAAAATAGTCAGGTAGGTGAAACCTCCAAGCAAGTACGGGCTCGCGTGGTAGTCGCGCATCAGCATCAAATGCAGCGCCAACAAAAAGTTAATAATGAGCTTAGCCCTAGCGAAATCGATGAATACATCCAACTAGGCGACAATGAAAAGCAATTATTGCAACTTGCTCAGCAGCGTCTAAATTTATCAGCGCGTGGCTACCACCGAGTATTACGAGTTGCGCGTACAATCGCGGATTTAGCTAATAGTACGGATATTAACAGCGCCCACGTATCTGAGGCGCTGAGCTATCGCAGCAAAGCGTAATCTCTGTTTAAACAAGTTACATCATGATGATTTGATAGGTTCTTTATAGACTAAAATCTATCTTTCATAATCCAAGCAACTAAGTCAGCAAAGTGGTCAAATGCTTCGGTCGGATTTAATTCGCGAATATCTTGCCCGTAGTTATAACCATAAGATAGGCCGAGCGTGTCCATATTGGCGTTCTGTCCAGCCAGCATATCGTTTCTAGAGTCTCCAATCATCACTGCCTGATCAACACTGACATTGAGAGTCTCACAGACGTGTAGTAGAGGCGCTGGGTCTGGTTTTTTGACAGGCAAACTGTCGCCGCCCATCACTTCACTAAACAAATCTTGCCAGCCAAACGACTGCAATATCTTCGGTACAAATCGAATGGGTTTATTGGTGACTAAAGCAAGTGTATAGCCAGCTGCGTGCAACTTTTTGAGTCCGTCATCGACATCTGGATAGGCAACGGTTTTGCTACCACTAAGATTCTTATAAGCATCAAAAAATATTTGCTCTGCATGATCAGCTTCTTCGACCGTTAGCTCACCTTCTGATACTTCTACCTTGCCAACCAAAGCGCGCTCTACGAGCAGTCGCGAACCATTTCCTATCCAATTGCGTATCGTCTCGATAGGGTAGGTCTCTTTACCCAATGTGGTTAGCATGGCGTTGGTGGCGTCGGCCAAATCGGGTACGCTATCAATGAGCGTTCCATCAAAATCAAAAATTAAAAGCTGCTTATTCATTGTTCCTCACTATTGGAAATCGTTATATTTATTATATTGGTCATACCTTAGCACAGTAGTATTTCGAGACCAGTCAATTTAGTTATCTGTTGTGCTTAATGTCTTGAGTATTAGCAACTATTCGACATCTTTATAGCGTTCACGATGCTCTTTTTTCATCCTTAAATAGTCTTCGTTCTCACGGCATTCATCCCATTTAACTTTAAAGATTCGTGCAGATTCTGCTTTGACTGGGTCTTCCTCTTGTCGTGGCAATTCTTCGCGGCCATGAGCGCCGCTTTGACCTTTTTTATCATCAGGTACCGCGCCTTTATATTTTTTACCGCCTTTATGATTGGCATAGCGACGAGCGCGGGTATAGCCCATTTGTATAAACTTACGCGCCATATCTGCACCGACAAAGTCGTCGTCAGCCAAGTAATCTAAAAACATCTGATAGATAGCTTCACTACTCTCGCGGGCGATGTCGGGAGTCGCAAATCGCCAATGGGGTAAAATCTCAGACTTGTAAGGCTCTACCAGTAATACGCCTTGCTCACCGCGACCGACACGGTACAACTCAGGCTGAGCGCGCAAATCTAAACTCTTATAATCCAAGTCGTAATCAAACTCTCTCATATCTATGACCTATTATTTTTATCTATTCGTATATGGTTATTGAGTATACTTAGCCAAGCTGTTTAGAAAAAAGCACAAAAATGTTATGCAACCGTGACAGTAGGTATTTAGCGTTAAGTAGAAATGGTTATGGTAAAGTCAGCTGTGGGACGTATGAAGGCTACTAATGTGATTAGCGCTACGAGAGATGTTATGTTGAGAAATAAGATAAGTGTAAATGAGCTGATTTGTTTGCTATTGCCTAAAAACATACTGGTAGCGTGGCTATTGCTAACGACAAGCATACTAGCCAATACGACTGCCCATAGCGCATGGTTTGAACGTTTGATTCCGCAAGGGGAGACCTACACAGTACGCGAGATAGATCGCGATTTGGCATTTGTGATAGATGGCTTTATCTATGATGCGCGTACGTCTTGTTTTTTGGCAGTAGGCGACCGAGTGATATTCTTTGAGGGGCGTCACGGTATTGATTACCGCGCAACTATATACGACTTGGATTCGCGTGAGCGCTGTAATTTGCTACTACGTGGTCGGTTGTACGAATAATGGTCGGCTCTACGAATAAGGGCGACGCATGAATAAAATGAACGCTAAAGAATACGGTAAAATTTAAACATAAAAAAAGCCCCGAACATTGCTGTTCAGGGCTTTTTAGAATTCTATTAACGAATGGTGGCTCGAGGCAGGATCGAACTGCCGACACACGGATTTTCAATCCGTTGCTCTACCTACTGAGCTATCGAGCCGTCTTCGTTGAGGTCGCTATTAAACTAAATATACGCGCTTCTGTCAAGCTGTTTTTGCATTATATCTGATAAAAGACGATAAATAATCAGATATCGGCAAAATTAACCGTTTTAGCGCTCAGTTTAGTCCTTCACACGCAATAGTTCGTACTCACTCATGATACGGTGAATATCAGCGTCAGCAGGGACAAATTCACGTACGCCTTTTCTAACTTCGCAATCATAGACCAGTTTAATAAACTTGGCATCGATAGCACGTTTACGGTTTTCTGGATGCACAGTGAGATATTGTAGACGCTTAGCATTGGTCTGCCCGTCATCAAAACAGGCGACCGCAGCGATAGGCTTATCATTGAACATCCCAACATACAGGTACTGTCCACGTTTAAACCCTTGCTCAACGATATTTAATACCTCGATACCGTCAGGCTGCGCATCATCACTATCGTACAACGCCTGCAAACGCTCTGCTAGCTCATTGTCGCGAGCAGGTTTTTTGATAAGTGGCGCATCCAAACTATTAATGGCGATCGCTTCTAAAGGCATAGCAGTTCCTATAAATAGAGGGTTTCTATAGTATAAATTAGCAATATGAGACAGCACGATGTCATAGCGTGTAGTGCCGTAAGTAAGGGTCTTCAAAGTCAGCGCGAGTCATGATTGATAATACTGAACACACTATTTTAGCAGAATGACATGATTTTGTGCGTGGTTTACCGCTTGGTCGTGGCAGTACATGTTAGGGTTTGCTATGATGAGGCTATATAATATTTAGTATGTATAAACCCTAATATGTTGATATCTTTTGTATATATCATTTTCTAATACATTTTTTGCTAAGGTCTGACCCAGACACTAGTAAAATATTTTGGGCAGGTTTTTGCCTTATTTATTGACCGCTTTTCACTGATAAAAAACTGATAGAGAGTAGCCATGACAGCCAATGCAACGACGACTGCTGCCACATCTGAGCAAACTGAGTCAAAAAACGTAAATCTATATGGTCGCCCTGAACGTATCGCGACCGTTGAGCGCAATACTGCCGAGACGCAAATTACCTGTACCGTTAATTTAGATGGTACGGGTAAAGGTACGGTAGACACTGGTGTGCCATTTTTGGATCATATGATTGATCAAATTAAGCGTCACGGTTTGTTTGATTTAGACATCAAATGTACCGGTGATACCTTTATTGATGACCATCATAGCGTTGAAGACACTGGTATTACCCTTGGCCAAGCCTTTAACAAAGCACTGGGTGACAAAAAAGGCATTCGTCGTTATGGGCACTTTTATGCGCCGCTAGATGAGTCATTGACCCGTGCTGTCGTCGATCTGTCAGGGCGTCCTGGTTTGCATATGGACATTCCATTTACGCGCTCGCACGTCGGCCGTTTCGATGTTGACCTATTCAGTGAGTTCTTTTACGGGTTTGTCAATCACTCATGGATGACGGTGCACTTAGATAATCTAAAAGGCAAAAACAGCCATCATCAGATCGAATCCACCTTTAAAGCCTTTGCTCGTGCGTTACGTATGGCTTGTGAGTACGATGAGCGTGCATTGAACACCTTGCCATCGACCAAAGAGGCTTTCTAAGGCGCATTTAAGGCTCTTCTACGGTGTCAGTCAAGCTTGGCGTACTAGCTGTACAGCCTACGCTTGACTTCCTTGTAGCAAAACCTTATCTACACCTTAGTAATAGCCAACAATATAAATGGTCAACAATATAAATAGTACAGTAGTCAAAATATTTAAAAATGAGAACCAATCGATGACTAAAGTAGCACTATTAGATTACGGTATGGGCAACCTGCACTCTGCTAGCAAAGCCCTATCGGTAGTCGGGGCAGAAGTCTCTATCACCAATGATCCAAAAGTCGTGGCGGCGGCTGATAAGATTGTATTCCCTGGTGTGGGTGCAATGCGTGACTGTATCGCTGGCATGCATGAGGCAGGCATTGATGACGTCATACGCCATGCAGTATTTAATAAGCCCGTTATGGCCATCTGTGTGGGCATGCAGGCGTTGTTTGAGCAGTCAGCTGAAAATGGTGGCACGGACTGTTTGGGCATCTTAAACGGCACTGTAGAAGCGTTTGACCCTACGTGGAAAGACAAACAGGGTGCAACGATAAAAGTACCGCATATGGGCTGGAATACCATTAGCGGTATGAATTTTGACCATCCGCTCTGGCACGGTATCGAAGACAACGCGCATTTTTATTTTGTGCATAGCTATTACTGTGAACCTACCGATAGCTCACAAGTGGCGGCGGTATGTGACTATGGTCAACCGTTCTGTGCCAGTGTGATCCAAGACAATCTATTTGCCACCCAGTTCCATCCAGAAAAGAGCCACACCGCTGGCTTGCAACTGCTCAAGAACTTCGTAGAGTGGAATGTGTAAGTAGTTGATAAACGTGAAGTGAATATTTAATTTAGTAGAAGGTAGATTATCAATTGTATAATCTGCCTTTTTTATGCTCAGCCATCACTTTGTAGCTGCCATTCTTTAGCTACTATAGTTTAGCCATCATGGTTTAGTGATACGCTCAGTTGTTTTCTACTCGCTTATACTTGGAATATCTCAGTGGATTTTACTGCCTTTAAAATGAATGTTGTGGAAACAACTGGCCTTGCCAAAGATGCCTTACATATCTATGTCGGTGTCGGTGTTTATCTGCTGTGTCTGGTTGCGCTGCGACCTATTATAAAAAGCCAAGGTATTCGGTCATTTATCGCATTGATCGTCGTGACTTGTATTGCGCTGTTGGGTGAGTATTTGGACAATCGAGATACGATTGAAGCGCTTGGCTTAACTGGCTTGAGCCGTGATCAGATACTCGCGAGTATCCGTGATTTGATCAATACTTGTATGTTGTCTTATGTGCTCTTTGCGCTGAATAAGTGGACGACTATATTTCGACCAACCAATAAATCGACTTCACTGACCAAACGCCATAAAAAAACGGACTATTAATTAGTCCGTTTTTTCGTTTTGCTATTTGAATTTATAATTCTAGCAGCTCATCTTATTTCTTGGCTTCATCATACAGCTCACGTACGACTTCACCAATCGCTTTGATACCATCAGTGAGCGTCTGCTCATCGGCGGCGATACTCATGCGGATACACTCGTGCGCATGCTGATAATCGCTAACATCGACACCAGGGAAGAAGTACTCACTTGGCACAATAAGCGTGCCTTTTTCTTTTAGGCGCTCGTATAGATCCAGCGTGCTAATCGGCAAGTCTTTAAACCATAACCACAAGAATATCGCACCCTCAGGCTTATGAATGACCAACGGGTAATCGCCCAAGGCTTCTTTCAACAGCTTCACAGCAAGGGTAGCCTGCTTTTGATAAAACGGCTTGATGTCGTTATCAGATAATTGCTTAATACGATCGTTTTCTACCAATGGCGTGGCAATCGCTGCACCAAAGCGTGTCGGTGCAAGGTTCACCACCGCATTCATTGCGCTGACCGCTTCAATTACTTTGGCATCGGCCACAATAATACCCGTACGCATACCAGGCAAACCAATCTTCGACAGACTAAAGCACAGAATCGTATTGTTATCCCAATTCAGGTGCGCGTCAGAGTAGATGATATTGGGGAAGGGCATACCGTAGGCATTATCGATAATCAGCGGTATGTCATAGCGTTTGGCAATCTCGGCCAAATGTGCCATTTCGTCATCGGTCAGCACGTTGCCAGTCGGATTGGTCGGGCGTGAGCAGCAAATCGCGCCGATACGACCTTCCTTTAGTGCTGGCAAGTTCTCTAACGCGTCAAAATCCACACGATATTTAAAGAAGCCTTCCTCACCATCATGAGTCACTTCATCGATATGCGGTAATACAGCGGTGAAATGCTGACCTTCTATATGCACATCGCTATAGCCAATATACTCAGGGGTCAATGGCAGTAGAATGGACTTGTCGATAGATTGGTTCTTTTCATCAGCGAACGCACCGCCAAATAGGTTAAACAGATAGAAAAACGCATTCTGTGAGCCATTAGTCAGAGCGATGTTTTCTGAGGTGAGGTTCCAATCGTAATGACGGTTAAAGAAGCCAACCAACGCATCGATAAAGGCGGCATCCCCTTGCGGATTGGAGTAGTTCGCCATGCTGATAATCGCGCTACTATTGGGCACGCCTGCATCATTATCAACACCCAGCGCCTTATAGGTCTCCAAGAACAACTCATTAACGGCATCAATTTTGGCAGGGTTACCACCGCCCAACATGTTGACAGGTTGATCGCTTTTTAGCGCATCGCCCAGATCATCCATCAATTGTGAGATGCCAGTGGGTTGGGTAAATTTTTGACCGAACTTTGAGAATTTCATAAGGCTACCATGCTGTTTGAGAGGGTGTTAATGAGGTATAGGCACGCATACCCCTAATGATAATATGGGCGTTAGTATAGCAAATAGTCAGTTTTAAACGAGTTGGAATCGTAAAATAAACTATTGTTAAATCATCGCTCTTACCCTAGCCATAATTCCACGGCCAATCACCAATCTCACATAAATAATGGCAATGGCAAACAGTAAGACGATTAACGCCGCACCGCCAATAGCCAAGCTCGTCCACGGCACACTAAATTGTAGATTAAACCATTGCGTGATTGCTGCCCATGCGCCAACGCTGGCGATCACAACGGCAAATATCGCCGCGCTAATCCCAAGCACGCCCAACTCTAGGATATTTAGCATATACAGATCGCGCTTTTGCATACCGAGCAGTCTAAATGACGCGCTGTCTTTCATGCGGTCTTGCGAAGTAGACAGCAACGAGCTGATCAGCACCATGACTCCAGTGAGCAGGGCAAGCAAGGTGAACACATAGACCAAGCGGCTCATTTGTACCACCAGCTCTTGGATTTGCTTCGCGATAGCAGTCCCATCAATGGTAGTGACAGCAGGGAACTCGCGTACCAGTTTGCCTTGTAGTTCTGGAATGGCACTCTCTGACACGTGGGCAGTGGCAAATTGAATCTGCGGGGCAGCGGACAGCACCGACGGCTCAAATAAGAAATAGAAATACGGGCTTGGGCCACGCTCATAGCGCGTGCGAATACTGGTAATTTGCCCGATGATTTCGATACCTTGAATGTTAAAACGTACCTGATCACCCATACCGACATTGAGCATACCCGCGGCAGTGTCCAAGATAGATAAAGGTTTGATTTGTTCATTTGTCGCATCGATAGGGGTGTATAGCGCGTCATCTGTGAGCGATTCAGTGATGTATTCGGTCTCCATGACCGTATCTGCATAGCTCAAGTTAAAGACACGCGTGGGATCATCAAACCCATCAGCAGGCTCGATATCTTTTGCCGCCACATCATTGGCCGTCTCTACACGTGCACGAATGACGGGATAATAAGTGACAGGCGCTCCAATGATGGCATCAATATCGTCATGTTGATCGCTCTGCACGTCGAGCAAAAACAGATTAGGCGCGTCTTCAGGATATGCATTGATAAACTGCGCATTGATACTGTGATTGAGCGTGGTAATGAGCGTCAGCACCGCTACCGATAGTGATAAGGTGACAAAGAACAACGCTGATTGGTTGCCTTTACGCGCAAGGTTATGGATGGCGATACGCTGCATCCAACTGACCTTAGTATTGCTTGCTAACTTGTTAAGCAACCAGAGCCACCCACGCGCCAATAACCAAAATATCGCCACAAAGCCAATCAAGCCGCCCAATAGCTGCGCACCTAATGACAGTGAGCCAACTTCATAAGCAAAGAAGGCATACAGTCCTGCCAGCACCAAGCCATACCATAGTAGCGGCACGCGTCGATACCAAGGCAAGTTTTGCATTTGCGTGCTCGCCCCTTGATTGAGTAGGGTAGCCGGTTTGGTTGTGTTAAGCGCGCTTAGACCGCGCTGTGCAATCAGTAGCGTCAGGGCTAAGGCAATCACAATGGTTTTGATGGCACTGATTGGGTTAATAGCGAGACCGACATCGACAGGCAAGATAGCCACCAGATATGGCTGGCCGATTTTGAGTAAGCCCAGACTAAGAGCAACCGCTGCGATACAAGCAATGACAGTCGTTACGATAAGCAGCTGATAATAGCTACGTTTGAGTGAGCCAAGCGGTTCGCCTAACGCCAAGCGAATGGCATTATTGGACTGCTGCTTGCTGACAAACGCACTAATGACGCCGTACATGGCGACCGCAGATAGTAGCAACACCGCGATGACCAGCAGTTTTAAAAACATCAGCACATTATCAGAGATACGCGAGACAGAAGTGTCTGCGGACTCTGCATCAGAGAGCTCGATATCAGGATAATTGGTCAGGATATCTGTAAGCTGTTCACGCTGCGTGGTTATCAGCTCGGGATCGCCTGCCATTTCGATACGATAGTTTATGCGGCTGCGTTGACCCAATAGGTTGGTTGACGGGAGTGCATCTTGTTTCATCAACACACGCCCACCGAAACCAAAGGTGGTCAGCGGACGGTCAGGCTCTTTGGTCAGTACATCACTGATCGTGAACTGCGCATCGCCAATGGTGATACGGTCGCCGACATCGGCCTGTAGACTACTGAGCACTTCTGGCGCGACGATCACACTGTCAGATGTTAGCTGATCCCACAGCGGCTGCCCCGAGGCAAGTTCCGCTGTGCCGTATAGGGGATACGACGGCGAGACGGCTTTGACACTGGCAAGCAAGGTTTGCTCATCATTGACCAGCATGGCGCTAAACTGATAGTCATACACGGTCTGTGTATTAGGGATAGTTTCTACCTGTGACAATACTTCGCTTGGCCAGTCCTGCTTACTGTTTAGGATTAGATCCCCACCAACGAGCGCACGCTGATTGTCATTGATGTAGCTATCGACAGACTGCTGCACCGAGTCGAGGGTCAGGTAGGTTGCAAGCGACAAAGTCAAGGTCAATAGGAACAACACGGGATATACCCAGCGCTGCCACCAGCTACGGGTTAACGCTTTTGCGCCTAAGGTTTGACGGCTAAAGAAACTGCTCCCTTTAGTATCAGTAGCTTGATTATTGATAGCCGTATCGCTTTTTTTGATCGTAGCTTTAGTCATAATTTTTTTGCTTAATCGGTAGACGTATTAAGAAATTTTAGAATGTGTTATCAGGTAACCAGATATAGATAAAGTCGAACAACTCTGCATCTGTCATATCAGTTAATGAATGAACGAATTTTTTATCTTTGACTGTTTTATATACTGCGCTAGCTACTACTTTATGGTAAAGAAGAGACTTACCTTTCGTTTGTTGTTCAAACCAGTGTTTATTTATTTTGCTAGGTAAGTTATAGAAAAAAGAAAAATCTAGCTGTTTACTGAGGAGGTTCAACTTCTTGTATTTGTAAGTATCAAAGTAATATAAATGTCTTAATGCATCATTTTGCAGTGTATTTTGCTCATTCTGTAGTAAGTCTAAAAAACAAAGGTATTCGTCATCATTTTCTATAAAGTACGTCAAAGGGTATAGGAAATAATTATTTGCTCTTAAATATCCCTTACTTATTGCTTGTAGAATAAGCTGACTTATCTCGTCTCTGTTGGCATTGATGAAAGGTTTTGAGTAATGCTCTAATATAAAAGAGAGCGCAAAAATAATGGAATAATCATCTGAGTCAGCCATCTGTTTCAAATAATAAAGCGCATTATCTAATTTATAGATCGAGATTAACTGATTAATTGTTTGGCTATAATCTTCGGTTTCAAAAGTGAACTTTCCAGCAAGTAAGTCTTTTGCCACGCTTTCTATCTCAAGAGTTCCCATTGAACTAACCTTATTAAATTAGAGCATTAAAGACTAAGGGATGAATGCCTATTTATTCTTCAATGCGGCCGTCATGCATAGTGATGACGCGATCTGCCATCTCGGCAAGTGCAGGGTCATGAGTCACGACCACCAGTGCTGAGCCAACCTGTTGGCGTAAGTCTAATAGCAGCTGCATGACTTGATCGGCATTTTGCTCATCTAAGTTGCCCGTTGGCTCATCAGCAAAGACAATCTTTGGATGCGATACCAGTGCTCGCGCCACCGCTGTACGCTGCTGCTCACCACCTGATAATTGATTGGGTAAGCTGTTACGTCTATGACCTAAGTCGACCGCATCTATCAGCTCGTCTACGCGTGATGGGTTTGGACGTCTGGCAATATCAAGTGGAAAAGCAATATTTTCAGCGACGGTTAGTGTGGGCAGTAGATGAAACGACTGAAAGACAAAGCCCATATCCTGTTGACGAATAACGGCTAGCGCATCTTCGTCAAGACTGCTAAGCATTTGACCTGCTAGCGACACCGTACCGCTATCGGGATAGTCTAATGCTGCGAGTAACCCTAACAAAGTAGATTTACCCGATCCTGATTTGCCCATGATGACTACAAACTCGCCAGCATTAACGTAGATATCTACGTCTTTAATGATGGACAGCTTTTGCTCACCGACTTGTACGGTTTTATTTAATTGTGAAGCGGTCAGTAGAGCTTGTGTCTTAGCGTCTGCTTGTAGCGTTGCTGTGGCAGTCGAAGATGATGATGTCATTACCGTGTCTCGTTTAATGGTCTCGTTAAATAGTCTCATTTGTCGTATTTTTTGTCGTGTCGTCTTGAGCAGTTGCAGCTGTGTTATCGGTATCGGTTGTTTTTAACTCTTGTAGTTCTTCTAGTTCATTTAATTTAGGCTCTAGAATAGGCAGGATATTATTATTAACGATAATCTCGTAGCCTTCTTTAGTCGGATGAATCGCATCTGCTTGGTTAAGCTCTCGGTCACCGCCGACGCCCTCTAAGAAGAACGGAATAAGCGTTAGATTCATATCCTTGGCAATACGTGGATAAATGTCTGAGAATGCCGCGACGTATTCACTGCCTAGATTGTCATAGATCGACATACCGCCTAAGATGACGACACTACCATTGTCTTGCAGGTGCTTAACCGCAGTACGAATATTGGCTTCAATGGTCGCTACATCGATACCGCGTATCGCATCGTTAGCACCAATAGTCAATATGGTGATGTCGGGTTTGGTTTGCGACACCCAGTCCAATCGATTGACCAATCCCGTACTGGTTTCACCGCTTAGACCTGAGTTGATAACCTTGGCATTAGCGTAGCCCATCTCTTGTAGACGATCTTCTAACTGAGCAGGATAGTTGTCGTCTTTGTCCACTCCCAGACCTTCTGTCAGGGAGTCACCAAGCGCTAAAATAGTAAGTGATGAGGATTTGACCTGTTGATCAGTTGTTGCTGCGGTTTCAGCTGCTACTGGAGCAGTGCTGGCTTGACTGTTAGTCGCTTCAGTACTGGTACTCTGCGTATCATCAGCAGATGTCGTTTCAGCATCTTTCTGACAGCCACTGATAGCCATTGCAGCTGCGAGCATGGCGATAGCAGGCAAGCGCTGAGCAAAACGAGAAGGGAAATTCATCATGGGTGTTATGTCCTATATGCAATCAAACCAAGGTATAGTCAAATCCTATCTAAATCAGATACGGTATCAGTCGGATGAGTCGTCAGGCTCGCTCAGTCTACTATTGGTAGTACTGTCACTCACCTTCCTTTTATCCAGATTATATTGAGTATCCAGCTTATATTAAGTATCTAAGTTATATTGAACTGACTATAGCAAAATAAGACAGTGACCTATATTGCCCTAAGGTTAATTTAAAGCCGCTTTATTGCGTGTTAGCAATTATGGCCTTATGAATAACAAAGGCTTATAGCAATCAAATATATTTGCCATCGACCATCACTGGACGACTAACAAGCCAAGCAATCACGACGTTGACAATCATCAGTATCAGCATAATAAAAAGTGGCACACTCCAACTGCCCGTTGTTTCATGGAGCCAGCCTGTGCCCAATGGGCCAAAAAACGCAATGATATAACCAACTGCTTGAGCCATACCAGACAGCTCACTTGCCTGATTGGTCGTATAGGTGCGCATAGAGAACAGCATCATGCTCAAGGTGAAAATCGCCGAACAGCCCATGCCCATCATACCTGACCATAGCCATGCCAAGTCAGTCGATAGATAACTGACGCCCAATATACCAATGACATTTAGCACAGCGGCGAACACCGCTAGCGCTTGAATAGGGCGACCGCGATTGACCAACCAAGTTAAACTTAAGATAGAGACTGGTGCCATAAACTGAAATACAGAACCCATTTGTCCAGCACTGACGGCAGATAGCCCTTTACTCACCCAAATCGATGGTAAAAAACTGGCAACGGTATAAAATAATAATGACTGTAATCCCATAAAAATAGCAATCTGCCACGCAAAGGTAGTGCGCCACATAGAGATATCAGAAGAACCTAACGCCGCAGGGATGATCGCTTGATGGTTGGATGAACCCAACCGTACACGTAAGAACAGCCAGATAACAAAGGCAAAAACACCTAGTATTGTCCAACCGCCTAATGCCCACTGCCAACCAACTTGCTCCGATAACGGTAGCACCACGCCTGCGACGATACCTGCTGCTGTGGTCATCGTAAGACTGAACAACCCTGTAATCAGCGGAATATGTTGCGGGGTACGCTGCTTAATGACCGGTGCTGCTAAAGTATTAGCGAAGCCGATGGCAAGGGTAAGCAACAAAGTACCAATTAAAAACCCACTCCACGTCGGGATAGCAGTACGGATAATCATCCCTACCGTTAACAACCCAATCATGGCAATCAGTGTGTTTTCTAGTCCGAATCGCTTACCAATTGTTGGAGAAATCAGCGCACCTACAGCAAAGCTCAGCATAGGCACTGCCCCTAGCCAACCTATCTGAAATTCAGAGATATCAAGCGCGTCTTTTACCACTGGGGCGATAGAACCTAGTGCAACGATAGGTGCACGCATATTGGTTGCTAGCAGAATCATGGCACACAGAACCAACCAAAAGGTAAAGCGTGAGGAGGGCAGGCTAGATGAAACAGATAGATTGGACGAGGTAGACATAGCAGCACAACGATGACAGCAAAAAAGAACACGTTATTAAACAGCGCCAAGAAATTGCCGCTTATAAAATAACACCAGAGAGCATTTACCCAGACACGTACCTAAACGGTAATCGATATCGTAAGTTAGACCGAAAAATATATGTAGCGCGTAAGACATACAATTTGCTTAACTGACTTTACTAAATTGGCAGGCAGGTTAGTCAAAATGTATGCGTGGTTACTTCGAGTTACGGTTTTAGAACAGTGATAATAAGAGATGGCGATAATAATAAATCTTAAATAAGCAGTCTTATCGCACAATAAAAATAGCGCCAAGTCACTTCTGAATGACTTGACGCTATTATAAGAACATATGTCAGGTAAATGCTACCAACGTATGGTAACTAATAGGCTATTAAACCGATTTACCCAATTGAGCAGCTCTTAATGCATTCTCTTGCTGTTCAGCGATTAGTGAATCGCACTTATTGGGATCATTGCCGCAAAACGAGCAATTTTCATCGCCCATCAATTTGGCAACACCGCCACAAGATCCTCTAAGCGGCTTTTTTTTGACCATATAACCGACGCCCATAAAAATGAAGAATAGGACAAATACGGTGAAAGTAATGGCAAGCATAGGAAGCAGTTGGCTAAGCATAGAGGAAACCTCATTTTAAAAAATAGGGCAGTTATTAGTAGTGTTGTCTAAGTTCATGACAGCTAAGCACCGTTAATAACAACTGTATAATAGTATAGCAAATTTTAGTGCGGCTCGTTGTGCGTTAACGTATTCTCTTGTTTCACATCTATCACTTACCAGTGGCTTTTAGAGTGTGCTGTCTAGAGCTTGGAGAACGTTTAAAGCTTTTTATCAGCACGTAATGCTTTCATCGCTGGGGTCTGTACCACCTGCCAGTCGTCAATATCATCATCAGCAGCTTCGTTGGACATATCATCAGAACCTTTTGCCTTTACATCGTCAGCTAGTACCACAAACATGGCCGCCAGATTTTGCGTTTTAGCGAGGTCTAGTGCTTTGTGATAAGGCATCGCGGTAAGAGCAGTTGCCCACGCATCCGCTAATGCAACCGAATCAGCTGCGACAGTGACTGAAGGTGCGCCGCCTGCAATAGGGTTGCCCGTTGTCGGGTCGATAGTATGGCTATAGCGTTTGCCATCGAATATGACGGAGTTGCGATAGTTGCCAGAGGTCGCCAGATGCATTTGGCTAGCCGTATTCTTTGGCTGGCGAATAGCAGATATGGTCTGACGTTCGCTGACAGTACTGCCTTCAATAGGAGCGTCAATGGCAATTTGCCATGGCTGCTGTTGGTTATTCACACCAGAAGTGGCAATTTCACCGCCGATCTCAACCATATAGTTACGAATTTGATAATCATCTCTCAGTACGTCAGCGATGACATCGACACCATAGCCTTTGGCAACGGCAGAGAAATCTAAACCCACGCCGTCTTTGGTTTTATAGATGGTGTCGTCTTTCTTTATGATGCTCTCAAAATCGACCAACGCTTTGGCTTGCGCAATCTCAACGGCAGTCGGCGGACTTTGTAGTCGCTCGACCGTCATGGTACTCCCAAAGCCCCAGGTGTTTACGAGTGGCATAACAGTAGGGTCAAAGGCACCGCCAGATTGCTGATAGACAATTTGTGATACGTCTAGCACACGACTAAAATCAGCATCGATAGTGATAGGTTTGTCTTTGCCCAAACGATTGAATGTAGATATAGTCGAGTCGTTTTGATAAGTAGACATGCTATCGTTAATTTGTTTTAGGCGCTCGTCTACCGCAGCTTGTATGGCAGCTTCGTCCGCATCATCAGGCAACTGATAGCTAATATGATAGCTCGTTCCCATCGTCTCACCGATCAGATAGTTATAGTCTGGGGTTTGCTGGCAAGCACTGAGACCTAAAGTACTAGCAAGGCCAAGGACTCCAACTAGGGTAAGGTGCAGAGGTTTTTTGGAAGATAAGCTGGATATAGTGTTTTTCATAATATTTTCGGTATGGCGTAGAAATGAGTAGGGTGTAAAACAAGCCACGCTTATTTTACACCCCTTGAACCCAAAAATACTAATGAAGGCACCATTCAGCGACAATTCGTTCGGTTGAGTGGATTA
>NZ_PJAT01000096.1 GCF_002836715.1 Psychrobacter sp. 4Dc | reverse complement strand
AAAATTTATAGTGAGTTTTTATCCGTTTATTAATTTTTTTATCACAGTTTTAAGTTTTTCACCTCTTAATAATTTATAAATTTGGACAAATTCTTTTTATTAAGCAGCATATAGCAAGCAGCGCTTATCCTATATTTCCTATACTTTAGCCTATTCCAGCGCTTTTCTATTTACATACTAAAGAACTCGAAAGTCATCCTTAAGTAAGTCATGAGTTCAACACTTATAAAAACAGATTCACGGTCATAGTAAATCCTGCTTATAGCACTACTCTATAACAGCTACTCTTAATAATACTTTTGTTAAAAGTAGCTCTGATAAATCAATTCAAGTTTTACTTAAAATATATTAGTTGATATTTGTTTACTAATTTTCTACTATCTACAAGGTATTGGTTAGTATTTGGCAATACAAAAAATAGATGGCAAACATCATTAGTAGGATTTATAAATTATTGAGGAATGATTATGAAAAGGATAGCGTTATTTATCGGTATGATATCAGTTGCAACGGCAGGTTTTTGCGGGGTTGGTCAGTTCTCAGATGAGACCACTTGCTATGTTTATAAACAAGATAAACTACAAAAAAAGCTAAACTGTCAGTATGAGGGCGCTGAGGGTGCAGCGATGAGTTATAGTTTTAGACAGGTCTCCTATAACCTGCCAGGATTTGGCAAAATGGCAACCTCTACCAGTGCAAACTATAATGACCGTAATGAAGTGACTGGATGGACGACGACCGTCAATGACGAGCCCGCGATCATCAGATATCGTCTGCCAACCAATCAGCGTATCGTCAGTGATGCCTATGCGCAGTCTGGTAAAGCAGTTATGCAATGTTATCTTAGTACAAAATCGCAGTGGGAGATTTGTGCTAAATAGAACAAAGTATTCTCAAAATTTATTGTTTTAAACTGTAATAAAGCTGAGCGTTTTGCTTGGCTTTTATTACCGCCCGCTAAAACTGAAGCATCAACCTTAGCACTCTCTTCTATGAAATTTTTTCACCGTTTTTCTATATACTCAACGTCTTCACCACTGTCAAAGCCACTGATAAAATCAACCTCCCTGTTAGACAGCCATTGAATTACAACCCTGCATCGGTAAGAATGATGCTACCTATTTATAAAACCTGCTCAATAACCCCGTTTATTAAAGAGTCAAATACATGAAACTGCGCATCTTAAAGTCTGCGGTGACCAATCCGTGGTTTAATCTTGCCACCGAGGATTGGATATTTAATACGCTCAATCCCGACTCGCACACGCTTTTCTTATGGCGCAACTCTGAGACCGTGGTTATTGGACGTTCACAAAATCCATGGGTAGAGTGCAAAACCGATAAGATGGAAGCAGACGATGTATTTTTAGCACGGCGTCAGAGCGGCGGCGGCGCCGTGTTTCACGATTTGGGTAATACCAATTTTACTTTTTTATCGCCCAGTGATGCTTACGATCAAGAAGCAAACTTCACCGTCATCATCAATGCGCTTCAGAAACTCGGTATAGATGCCACGCTGTCTGGTCGCAACGATATGCAGGTCGGCGACCGCAAAATATCGGGCAGCGCATTTAGACATGCCGCAGATCGCAGCTTTCATCATGGCACATTGCTGGTCAATGCCAATATGCAAAAGCTTGGCGACTATCTGAACCCGCATCCGCTAAAGCTGAAAGCAAAAGGCATCAAATCTGTGCGTGCTCGCGTGGCAAACTTGGTAGATTTTAATGAGACTATCAATCACGAAACCTTGTCTGATGCGATTATCGAAGCGTTCTGTGAATATCATGGAGAGACTGCACAGGTTGAGCAATTAGATGAGGCCAGCCTTGCTAAGCAGCCCACGCTAAACGCTTACTATCAGCAGATGGCAGACTGGGATTGGCGCTTTGGTAAAACGCCTGAGTTTACTCATCATATCGAGACACGCTTTGATTGGGGTATGATGGATGTGCATATGGATGTGAAGCAGGCAATGATTACCGAAGTTGTCATCTTCTCTGATGCGCTAAATGTTGAGCTTATCGACCTGCTTAAGAATACATTGACTGGCGTTAAATATAATAAGCCTGAGATTAAAAATAAACTCGATGACCTAGCAAAAGCGCAACCTGAATTGGCAGCACAGATGGATGATTTTGAGCAGTGGTTAGTTGGCGAGATGGAAGGTTAGATTTTGCGACGTCAGATTTAATATAACAAGTATTGCAGAGTGCGCCGCTTACACTGCTTGATAAAAAATTACTGACACAAATGCGCTGTATATAGTTAATGGTATTGATATCACACGTACGCCATCTTAGATTTTGTATATTAATGATGCATAAAAAGCACCCTGCCATTACTCCATTTTTTATGAATAATCAATATTAAGGTATTTTCATGAAGTACTTACATGCAATGATTAGAACCAACAAACTAGAAGAAACGTTATTTTTCTATTGTGACCTTATGGGCTTACAACTGCTAAGAAAGAGAGACTCTGAATCAGGCAGATTCAGCTTATATTTTTTAGCAACGCATGAGGGTGCGCCAGAGATTGAGGTGACACACAACTGGGATGAAAAAGAGTATACCAATGGCGATAATTTTGGGCACTTTGCCTTTAGAGTCGACAACATATACGCACAGTGCGACACCTTTATACAGGCAGGGGTCAAGATATTAAGACCGCCTAGAGACGGCCATATGGCTTTTATTAAAGACCCTAATAATATCTCAATTGAGCTGCTACAAAGTGGCGAAGACCTAGAGCCTATTGAGCCTTGGATTTCGATGGAGAATATTGGCAGTTGGTAGATGAATGAGGCTGGCTAGTTGGGCTAGGATGGATGGACTGATTCGTTTTTTGTAGAAAGTGATGATGACACATATATCACAGTGGTAGCTTTCTTAAAATACAATCAAGCTCTAAAAAATGAGGGTAATATGAAAAAGTTATGCATCACTACAATCGGTATTTTAGGCACTTGCCTACTCTCCATTTATGCAAATGCAGCAAGTTTTGACTGCAACAAAGCTGCTAGCTGGGTAGAAAAAACTGTCTGTGATAGTCCTGAGCTTTCTAAGCTTGATGACGCAATGGCGAAGAAATATAAAATCAATCTTGGCGCTGCTCCTGACTATGAAGACAGCAAAGCTTTTAAAGATAGGTTCATTGCTAATCAACGCACATGGCTTACGTTTCAGCGTAATACCTGTAAAAGTGAAGAATGTCTGATACGTGAATATAAAGAATATATCGAAGAGCAAAGCAGTTACGGTGTGGCTTGGAATTTTTCAGATGAGTTAAGTCCTTCTGATTTACCGAGAAAAAGTGCCTTTGGTAAGTTTTCTCAAACCTCTCAAATCTCAATATACAATTCAGGTACTCAACGCTGGGAGGATACAGGAGAGGCGAAAAACACGGTATCGATTCATAGTGTCGCTAATAAACCTTACCTTTCTATTATCGAGGGCGTTTTGATTTTTACCAATGCTCATACTTGTGATTTAGGAGAGAGTAAGGCCGTATGGTCACAGAATCATTGGGTCATCAACGATGATCAGCCAAATAAAACTGTTGAGCTGCGTTTATATCCAGCAACTTATAAAGGCCAAACTCAATTATTATTAAGAGATATGGATGATCAATATAGAAGACTGCATTGTGGTATGCGAGGATATTTTGACGGTATTATATTAGAGCGTGAATAAGTGAACAAAATCACTCTATTCTCTCAAAATAAACATAAGCTGAACTGAATATCCAATTTAATAAGTCAAACTTTCATTCTAAATAAAAAAAGGACGGCAAGAGATATCCCCTCGCCGTCCATTATTTAACATTCATGCTAAAGAGTTTAGATCTGAGCGGCGACTTCAGCACCATCACGAATTGCGCGTTTAGCATCTAGTTCAGCTGCTAGCTTAGCACCGCCAATTAGGTGATATTGCGCGTCTGGCGCATCGCCAACATTTGGCATCAGCTCAACGACTGACTCTTGACCGGCACAGACAACGACGCTATCGACACGTAATAACTGGCTTTGACCTTGTGGGTTAATTACCCAGATACCTTCGTTGGTGATTTTTTCATATTGCACACCAGCGACTTGGATGACACCATACGATTTGATATGTGCACGATGTACCCAGCCTGAAGTTTTGTTCAGACCACTACCCAGACGGCCTTTACTACGCTGCATGAGATAAACTTGGCGAATTGGTTTAATCACTGCTGGTCTGACCAGACCACCATCACTTTGATAGTCGGTATCGTTGGTCACGCCCCACTCTTCGCGCCACTCATTGATAGACTGTGGCTCAGGGCGATAGCTTGGATCTTTTAGTCCCTCAGGGCCGATCTCATCCAGTGACTTACCATGATTGGCTGTCAGATATTCACTTACATCAAAGCCAATACCACCAGCACCGATGACCGCTACGGTATTGCCCACTGCTTTTTCGCCAGACAGCAGCTCAGCATAGCTCATGACTTGTGGCAACTCAGCACCTTCGAGCTTACCTTCTAGACTTCTCGGTACGACCCCCGTTGCCACGATGACATGATGGAACTTGGCTTTTTCAAGCATGTCTTTATCGACTTTGGTGTTCAGTTTAATCTCAACACCCAGGTGCTCAAGCTCATTAATATAGTAGCGAATAGTCTCAAAGAACTCTTCTTTACCAGGGATGACTTTGGCGTAGTTAAACTGTCCGCCAAGCACGTCTTTTGCTTCAAACAGAGTTACGTCATGACCACGTAAGGCTGCCACATGAGCGGCTGACATACCAGCAACACCGCCACCGATGACGGCGACTTTTTTCGGTTTTTTGGTTTTCTTATAGACCAGTTCAGTCTCATAGCACGCCTGCGGATTGACGAGACAAGTCGAGCGTTTATTTTCAAAGGTATGGTCGAGGCACGCTTGGTTACAGGCGATACAGGTATTGATGCGATCTGTCTGACCGTTTTTGGCTTTATTGACCCAGTGTGCATCCGCTAAGAATGGGCGTGCCATTTGAATCATATCGGCCTGACCCGCAGCGATGATTTCTTCTGCTGTGTCTGGCATATTGATACGGTTGGCCGCCATCATCGGGATGCTAATGTGCTTTTTGATTTCAGCAGTGAAATCAACGAAAGCGGCTCGTGGTACGCTAGTGACGATAGTCGGGACACGCGCTTCATGCCAGCCGATACCCGTGTTCATGATGGTCACGCCCGCTTCTTCTAGCGCTTTGGCCACGGTAATGACTTCATCCATGACGTTACCGTCTTTGACCAAGTCAATCACCGATAAACGGAATAGAATAATAAAGTCTTCGCCAGTCGCCTCACGTACCGCTTTGACCACGTCGACAGCGAACTTCATACGACCATGAATATCACCACCATAAATGTCTTTACGCTTATTCACATGGCTTGATAAAAACTGGTTGAGCAGATAACCCTCAGAACCCATGATTTCGACACCATCATAGCCTGCTTGCTTGGCAAGTTTGGCTGAACGAGCATAGTCTTTTACCGTTTGCTCGATGTTTTTGATGCTCATCTTACGCGGTTTAAACGGTGAGATTGGTGACTTGATGGGGCTAGAGGATACGGCAAAAGGATGATAGCCATAGCGGCCACTGTGCAATATTTGCATGATGATTTTGCTGTCGTGCTTATGCACAGCACGGGTTACGCGCTGGTGATTGATAACGTCAGCTTTGGTATTCATCGTTCCGCCAGCAGGCAACAACCAGCCTTCGCGATTGGGCGAGATACCGCCAGTGATCATCATTGCCACGCCGCCCTTGGCACGTTCTGCAAAATACGCCGCCAGCTTGCCATAATTATAAAAACGGTCTTCAAGCCCAGTATGCATTGAGCCCATAACCATACGGTTTTTTAGCGTAGTAAAGCCCAAATCTAGCGGCTCAAATAAATGCGGATAGTGTTCATTGGTGCTAGCGGTTTGGATCGTATTGGCACTATGGCTGGCAGACATATCATTTTCCTTATGAATAGTTTATGAGGCTACTTTTTAAAAACGGCTTTTTAGAATTAGTGGAGCTAAGGGGTTTAGCATCATCGATATCGTAACACACCGCTATTATTGTCAGCTATGCAGACAAGCGACTGATGAGTGAGCACTATATTAATTGCTATAACGAGCGGGACGGTGTATCAGGCGGTACTGTGGCATATGGTTAAGCAAACACCACAAAACCCAGCCAACTTTTGAGGTAGATTATATACCGTTAGCTTAATATCATTGAGAGATTAGACTAAGATATAAATCGATAAATATCGACTTATACCTATAGTTTCTATGCTAGATTACTGTACTAAATAATATACTGACGTTAATGTACTGACGCATTATAGAAATACGATAAAGGACTATCATCATGACAGATTTCCATACAGGCCTTGGCAAAAATGCCGCCAACCATCAACCACTTACCCCTATTGATTTTATCATTCGCAGCGCTCAAGTTTATCCTAATAAGACTGCCATCATTTATGACGACCTAGAACACAACAACCTTACTCAGACGTGGCAACAGACCTATACTCGCTGTCGTCAACTGGCTGACGGCCTGCGCAAATTAGGTATCGATAAAAACGACACCGTAGCCGTAATGCTGCCGAACACGCCTGCGATGGTCGAATGCGCCTTTGGTGTCCCGATGTCAGGCGGTGTCCTCTGTACTTTGAACACCCGACTCGATATCAATGCGCTTACCTTTTGTTTGCAGCATTCCGAAGCGAAGGTTTTAATTTTAGATAGCGAATTTGCTGAGCATGCTGAGATTATCGATGAGACTTTTCCAGACTTAATCGTCATTCACTCAACGGACAAGGCTGTCGATGTCGAGCGCTTTGGGCACATGAGCTATGAAGCATTAGTAGCCAGTTCAGACAGCTTGGATAATTGGGAGATGCCGAAAGATGAATGGGATGCCATTGCGCTGAACTATACCTCTGGGACGACAGGCAAGCCCAAAGGCGTGGTTTATCATCATCGCGGCGCAACTCTCAATGCTATCTCTAATATTTTAGATTGGGACATGCCCAAACACCCGATGTATCTGTGGACGCTGCCGCTGTTTCACTGCAACGGTTGGTGCTTTCCGTGGACCATCGCCGAGCGTGCTGGGGTCAATGTATGCTTGCGAAAAATTGATGCTGATTTGATATTGAAGCTGATTGCCAAGTATCAAGTTAGCCACTACTGCTCTGCGCCAGTCGTGCACAATATGATTGCTGGCGGCAAACCTGAGTATAAAGACGCTATCACCCATACGGTCAAAGGCTGGGTCGCTGGTGCACCGCCGTCTGAAACCATGCTGGCCGCGATGGAAGCAATGGGTTTTCATATCTCGCACGTCTACGGTCTCACTGAAGTATATGGGCCAGTGACGGTTTGTGCGGAGCAGGAAGAATGGAATGAGCTTGATGTGGCCACCCGTGCCCAAAAAAAATCACGCCAAGGTATGACTTCTCACTTGATGGCAGGGTTTGAAGTATTTAAGCAAGGTACTACCGAGCCAGTCGCCGCTGATGGCGAAGAGATGGGCGAGCTGGCGCTACGTGGCAATATGGTGATGAAAGGCTATCTAAAAAGCCGCAAGGCTACCGAAGAAGCATTCACTGATGGCTGGTTCCGCACGGGTGATCTGGGTGTTAAATACCCTGATGGCTATATCAAAATCATGGACAGACTGAAAGATATCATCATCTCAGGCGGTGAGAATATCTCTAGTATCGAGATAGAAAACGTCTTGTATAAACTACCTGCTATTGAAAGCTGTGCTGTCGTCGCCGCGCCACATGATAAATGGGGCGAAGTACCTGTCGCCTTTATCGAGATTCACGCCGGTAGCACGCTGCAACGTGATACGGTGATGGAGCATTGTAGTCAGCACCTAGCAGGTTTTAAAGTGCCAAAATACATAGTCTTTGCAGAAATACCGAAGACCAGTACCGGTAAAGTACAAAAATTTGAGCTACGCCAAGCGGCAAAATCATTGGCACACGAAACGCCAAAAGTAACTGCCAGTGCGAAATAAAACGGCAATCTATTAAGTCATATCATCAATTAACATCCATCAAAAAGGTCAGCTACATATAACTGACCTTTTTTGAGCGCTCGCCTATAGTCAAAGAAGGCTAAAACGGATACAAGGGCAGCCGACTGCAGATTGTACAAATAGTACGTCTAGGGAGGATAACGCCGTAGCCGCTTAGTAGTTCTCTGACCATATTTATGGAAAATTAACGATATTACCCAAGCTTAGGCTCAAGCCATTGATAAGCCAACATCCCTATAATCATCGCAGGAATAAAAACATAGGCTTGCCATTGACCAGTACCGAGCAACACAATTCCTGGTCCTGGGCAAATACCAACTAGCCCCCAGCCGATACCGAACAACATCGCACCGATAAGCAATTTTTTATTAATGACAGTTTTGCTCGGCATATCAATTGGTGTGCCAATCCAACTGCTCTGTTGACGCTTTGCCAATCGTACACCGAAAAACGCCACTATCAGACCACCGCCCATCACAAGAGCAAGGGAGATATCCCATGCACCAAATACGTCCAAAAACCCTTGTACCTTTATAGGATCAGTCATACCTGACACCAGTAGTCCAAGCCCAAACAGCAGTCCTGCTAGCAACCCGATTATATTTTTTAGCATCGTCGTATCTCGCTATTATTATCTTTTATTAACCATCGTATGTCGTTTACGCGTTAGCCCGACTATCAGTCTTCATCTGGCAATCTGCCATGAGTTCGCTATAGTAGGCCTAATACGTGACGACCGATATAAACGGTCACAATCCCAAACAGCATAAAGGTGACAGTCGCTGCCAATGACCGTGGAGACAGCCGTGCATTACCGCAGATACCATGCCCACTGGTGCATCCTGAACCTAAACGCGTGCCGAAGCCGACCAATAACCCTGCACCAATCAATAATGGCACGGAAGTACTGATAGCTACCTCAGGTAGTGGTCTTGCCAACTGATATAGCAGTGGTGAGATGACCAAACCCAGTATAAACAGCACCTGCCACATCTCTACACGCTTGGGTTTTAGTAGGCTTGAAAAAATACCACTGATACCTGCTATACGACCGATACCTAGCAGTAAGATAACCGTCGCTACACCTAGCATTAGACCCCCAACTAAGGAGATCGGCGTAAATGCTTGCCAGTCTATTTGTATGCTCATAACGGACTACCTGATTAAGTTTATTAAATACGTACTTGAGTATTAATTTATAAAAATACATTATATTATAAAATATAATAAAAAGGTAAAAAAATACTGAACCTAGCATGACACTAATGGTTCAGTATTTTTTATAACTGCAAAGATTGTATTGCAAAAGCTATGAAAAAGACTTAATAAGCTATCATATTACTGTCTTTATCAGCCCTCTTAATTGGTATCTTTACTGGCCTAAAACTTTATCAAGTGCCGTTTCAAAACGCTCTACTGTGCCATCGATATCAGTCAATTTATCCAAGCCAAACAGGCCCAAGCGGAAAGTTTTGAAATTATCAGGCTCGCCCACTTTCAATGGTACGCCAGCCGCGATTTGTACCCCGATTTCAGCGAACGCGCTACCTTTATGCATATCATCACGATCGGTATAAGAGACGACAACGCCAGGTGCTTTAAAACCTTCAGCAGCGACGCTCTCAACGCCTTTGGCTTCTAGTACTTCGCGGATACGTTTGCCAAGTGTCCACTGCGCGTCACACAATTTATCAAAACCGATTGCTTTGGCTTCATTCACAGCATCACGGAACTGACGTAAGCTGTCTGTCGGCATAGTCGCATGGTACGCATGACCGCCATTTTCGTAAGCACGCATGATGTTCAACCATTGCTTTAGGTCGATACTAAAGCTATCAGACTCAGTACTGTCCACTTTTTTGACAGCAGCGTCGCTTAACATGACCAAGCCAGCGCCCGGCGTACTGCTCCAACCCTTTTGCGGTGCGCTAATCAGTATATCGATACCCAATGATTTCATATCTAGCCATACACAGCCTGATGCAATGCAGTCAATGACTAATAATCCACCAACGCTATGCACAGCCTCGCTCAACGCTTTGATATAGTCATCTGACAAGATGATACCCGATGAGGTTTCAACATGCGGTGCAAATACAACTGCTGGCTTTTCTTCTCTGATTTTAGCTACAGCAACGTCGATATCGACTGGAGCAAACGGCTTTGGCGACTCACTATCATCAGCACGATTGGCCGTGAGCACTGTAGATGACTTGGCGATTTTGCCTTTTTCTAAGATTTGCGTCCAACGATAGCTGAACCAGCCATTACGAATGATTAGGCAGTCTTCATCATTTGCCAACTGGCGAGCGACTGCTTCCATACCATAAGTACCAGAACCAGGAACGATCACCACTGCGTCCGCGTTATACACAGATTTTAGGTCACTAGATAGGTCGTTCATCACTTGCTGAAAGTCTTTTGACATATGGTTCAGCGCACGATCGGTGTAAACCACTGAATACTCTAATAAGCCGTTTGGATCGATATCTTGACGTAATGCAGGCATTGAACACTCCTAGTGTATGGTTAGATAATATGCGACATGGATCAGATAGCACTATAATCAAGTGCTATTATTTTTGATGGTGAGATCTTGCGCTGTCTAGAGATGCATTATTTTTAAACAAACAAAAAACAACGGACACTGATGAGGTCTACTAACGTGAAGTTAATATATTTGTAGTCATATTACGAGCAAACACCAGCACATATCTTGACCTAAGCCATCCATGAGAGCTTGATATTAGCACTGATACTGAAGGTTGACAACGATACGCTCAGGCAACGATATGACTTGCGCTATCGAGCATTTATTGGTAGGTATTGATTGATTGATAAGTTTTGATTTATAAAGCCACGATGAAAGCATCAATGCCCTCGATGAGCATCTTGTAGTCCTGACACTACGAAGTCTAGCAACTCACTATCGCCTTCACGTGCGGCTTTGCGCATCAGTTTCGATGGTGCATGGGTCAATGTTTGAGTCAAACGTCGCGATAGCTCAGTGATGATATCTTCTGGACTAACATCGTCCTGTTGCAGCTTAGCAATAGATTCATGCAGCAGCTTATCCACCTGACCTTGAGTACACGCGCGGTATTGCTGAATATCTTTACCAACTTGGCGAACCTGAAAGCGGCGATCTATTTCAACCACCAATTGACTCACTAACAGTTCAGCATCCACTGCGGCTTGGCGACGCTGCTCGATATTACCTGCAATCACATGCTGCAAATCATCGACAGAGTATAGATAAACATCATCAATACGGCTAATGGTCGAATCGATATCGCGCGGTACGGCCAGATCTATCATAAGCATTGGCTGATAACGGCGACGCTTGAGCGCTTGTATGGTCATTGTCTTATCAATCAACAAATCCATACTACCACTACAACTGCTAACAATATCGGCTTCAGCCAATACTTGCGGTAGTTCCTGTAAGGGTCTAACATCTACACGGCGATTAGGGCCACGTAGCTCAGCCGCTAATGCTTCGGCACGTTCGGGGTTACGGTTACAGATAATGACTCGTCCTACCCCTAGCCCTGCGATATGGGTGGCAACCAAGCGATTCATCTCGCCTGCCGCAACGACCAAAAGCGTGCGACTTGGTAAATCATCAAATATCTGTGTGACTAATTTGGCTGCGGCAAAGCTAAGCGATACAGCCTGTGCGCCTACCTGCGTCTCGTTACGCACTCGTTTGGCGGCAGCGAATACTTGATCGATGATCCAGCCGAGCTGATTACTAAGTACTTTTTGGTCTTGAGCCAGATGCACAGAGTTTTTGATCTGCCCGAGAATCTGCGGCTCACCCAGTATCATAGAGTCCAGACCAGCCGCTACTCTTAACCAATGAGTCAGTGCATGAGTATCACGATGTACATAGAGATAAGGATCAATATCAACGAGTGATAGTTGCTTGAAGTCAGCCAGCCACGTTTTGATTTTGGTAATATGCGCACTAATCGCAGCAGATGAGATATTCATGCTACTACTAAAAGTATTATTGGATGACTGGCCAGCAGCTTTGACATCTTGCACATTGGGTAATTGTGAGTCAGATAGTTGGCCGTTAGCGTGGTGCGACGTTGACGTTTGCGGCACTAGCGCATAGATTTCGGTGCGGTTACAAGTAGAGACGATCACGCTACCATCAGTAAAGGCTTCTATTTGTTTGAGTGCGACATTTACATCGTCACCCACAAGCGCCAAGCGCTCTCGCAGAGCGACTGGTGCAGTTTTGTGATTGACCCCAATGACCACTAATCTCATTATCGATAGACCATAAACATGACGCTCAGTTGCCCCTTACGCTATCTTATTATTTTTAAAAGACAGTTTTTGACGACAGCGCTAAAAAGGAAGACCCTAAAAACCGCCTATTATATCATTATTGCGGGCTTTAATTAACACTCACCCATCTATGATAACCATATCTCTGTATCTGGTCGCAAATGTAACAAATCAACTACTCATACGATTTATAAAATCAATAGCTGAGTTTTGACTTATGGCCAATAATATAATTTTAAATCATTCGCTTACTCTATCTTAACTTGTTATATTTCTATAATATTCAGTTCGACAGACCTATCTATATTTAATTATCTTCAGTATCGTTCTTTGGTAACGTACTCGCTACTAGTAGCATATTCATACGGTCAGACATGCCACTATCTGAGTAACACGGATGCTATTGTTTATCTCATCGGTCTACTCTTATAATGTTTGTCATGGGTACATATTGCCAATATCTAACTTGAAATGATTAAAACAAACTTGCCTTATCTGTGTAGGTAAACCATGGGCGAATACGGCTATCTATGATTTTTTTTGGGTCATTACTTCGGTCACCACATCCCTATAGCGAATACTCTAGCTTCCGTGCTTTATTGCATGTCGCTATTGAGCGCCTGTGTCAACGGTATAAGCTAGCGTTGTCTCTAGCTGTATGCCTGTGTTTGGCAGCCCCTGTCCATGCTAGCCATCCCGATATATTGCTAGAAACAAAAATTCCTAAAGTATCCGTTGCTACCGATACTAAAGCAGCTGCCAATAAGGTAACTGCCGATAAACCAAATGATGACAGTGATGCGATTGATACACCTTATAATGAAGATACGCTTACTATAGAAAACGTAAAAAATATTAATGGCTTAGCACCAGCCAGCTTATGGCAACCTGAGCTGAGTGAACCAAGCTTGTACGCTCTACTGGATGCTGAGTTTGCTGCCGATCGCGATGACAAACGACGTGCGGTCTCTATTTATAAGCAACAGTCTTTTAAAGAAGATGCGACAGCCGTGTTTGAGAGAGCGCTTAGCCTGTCTTTGCGTAACGAAAGGGTTGAAGACTCATTACAGTTTGCCAAGACATGGCAAGACCAAAACCCTGACCACGTACCTGCTTGGTTTTATGTTGCGCATTTGGCCTTACGTGCCCACGACTATATATTAGCGGGTGAAACGTTAAACCGCATCTTGCGCTATGACCCACGCGCAGACTTAAGCGAAATCCTTATAGGCATTTACCCAAACAATGACGATGACAAACGCGAGCTGCTTGCCGCGTTGCAACCACTGGATAGCGAGCAAAACGCCTCATTGTCGGTATTAAAAGCGGGTTTACTCTATCAGTTTAACGAACCTGAAGTCGCTATCGTTCATATCAATCGAGCGCTAGAGCGTCAGCCAGACTACGTGCCTTTTATCACGTTAAAAGCCGATATATTGCGTAAAATCGTGACCGCAGAAACCGTCATCAATTATGTCAGTCAAGCTCGTCTACGCAACCCTGATAGCAAAAGCTTATATTTATATGAGATTCGCTATCTATTAGATTTAAAGCAAAGCGAACAAGCTTGGAAGTTACTACTTGAAGCACATAGCCGCTTCAGTGATGATTCTGAGATTACTCTGCTCGCAGCCTTAGTGAGCTTGGATATTGAAGAGTACGCTAGTGCCGATGAGCTACTCAATATGCTTGCCAAGAGTCCAGCTTATCTTGATCAAGCCTATTATTATCTGGGTATCAGTGCTGAGCGTCAGCAGTTGTTCGATCAAGCCAAATACTATCTCAATGGCGTCATGCAAGAGGATTTGGTATTAGAAGCGCGTAGAAAGGTAGTGGCGTTTGAATTACTCGATAACGACGTCGATGGGGCAATCGCGACTTTAGAAAAGCTGCGCAAAGACTTCACAGTATTCGCGCCTGACACTTTTGTCATGCAAGCCGATATCTTGTGGCAACAAAACGAATCTGATGAAGCACTGCGTCTACTAACTCGTGCCGCTCGTAAATATCCTGACAATGAGATGCTACTCTTTGCACGGGCTCAGCTGCTAGATGATAAAGAAGACTATGTCGTTAAGCGCACCTTGCTCAATCATTTGCAGGCTTTAGATCCTAGCAACTTGTCCTATCAGTTAAGCTATGCACAGTTGCTACTGGCAAATGAGCGCAGCTCAGAGCAAGGTCTAGCGCTAGCTACCGCAATTATTCAGATTCGCTATGATGACCCACGTTATGATAACGACCTACATCTGCAAGCCTTAAATGTCTTGGCGGGCAATGCATTGGTCAAAGAGAACTATCAGCAGGTCATCGACTATCTACAGACACCTTATGATGTGCTACCGACCTTGCGTTCAGGCACTCTGTTATTGCGCGCCTATCAAGGCTTAGGTAACAATGACAAAGTTGAGGCATTACTCGCCGATTTGCAGCAGCGCTTCTCATTTGGACAGCGTAATATCAATGACCGCATACAGCTGTATTAATAGCGCTGATTTTGGATATGCTCTTTGGGCTTTGCAACCATAGAAATATGATAGTTGATAAGGTTTTTATAAATAACGAAGCATTTATAAATTACAAGGTCGTTATAAGAAGCTAACAGCCATGCATAACCGAGCAACAAATAACGCTTAAGCTAATATCTTTGTTTATCTTTCCATTTTTGAGAAACTATTATGTCAGCATCAATCACTTCTTATAAACCAAATAAACTGGCTCTGTTTACTGCTATAACTGCAGCGATGATAATTACCTCTGGTTGTCAGTCATTAAAAACAGCCAATGCGACCAACCAACCGACGACGACGGTACAAGGTCAAAACGCTGATCAACCAAAAAAGCTAGAGAGCTTCAATATCACCGGTAAAATTGGGGTAACGACACCTGCGAATGATTCAACAGGTACTCAAGGTGGTAGTGCATTTTATGCATGGGGTCAGCAAAACGACCGATTTGCCATTGAGCTGATTGGCGCACTTGGTATTGGTAAAACCAACATCGAATACAATGGTCAGACCGCTACTCTAGTCAGCGAAAAGACAGGCACATTGACCGCTGATGATCCCGAAACCTTGCTAAAGAAAGCCACTGGTTGGCAAGCACCAATTTCACAAATGCCTTATTGGATTTCTGGTCGCCCAGCACCTTCAGATAGTGCGCCACAAATGGATGATCAGAGCCGCTTAGTTAGCTCAGTCAATGGTGAGTGGACAGCCAGCTTTACTTATAAAGGTACCGATAAGTTACCTAGTAAAATTAGTGCCGTACAACCACAAGGCAACAAAGTTGTAATGACGATTAACCATTAATCTATCCTTCATTAACAACAGAAATCCTGCTGAAAACCATCATTGCTAATTAAGATAGCTGTTTGTAACTGCACCTTATGATAAAAAAATATGACTGAAAATATAGCTTCATTATTTGCTTCTACGATTACCCGTTTATCGCCTGCAAAACTCAATCTGTTTTTGCATATCACGGGTAAACGTGCCGACGGCTATCATAATTTGCAAACGGTATTTCGCCTGCTCGACTGGGGCGATTATTTGCATTTTTCGGTCAGCAACGATGCTGTTATTTCTACTATAGCTAGTGAATTAACTTCTAATCAATTCTGTCATCAGCTACTGATACTAGATGGTGCAGAGGCTATCACTACTAGTATAGAAGACAATTTAATTTTCAAAGCGGCACGCGCATTGCTAGCATTTGCCATACAGTCAAACACTTTACCTGAGCAATTAGCAAAAGTGCATATCACTTTAGATAAGCATTTGCCAATGGGCGCAGGGTTGGGTGGTGGCTCATCTAATGCAGCAACGACTATACTAGTGCTCAATGAGATTTGGCAGCTTAATTTTACCTGTGATGAGCTTATAAAGATTGGCGCGACTGTAGGTGCGGATGTACCGATATTTATCTTTGGCCAAGACGCTATTGCGATGGGTATTGGTGAAGAATTGACTGCCATCGACCTGCCTGACCAGCACTATTTAGTACTGACGCCTAATGCCCATGTCAATACTGCCAAGCTATTTGCGCATCCTAAACTACAGCGAGATATCGCACCTTTATCGGTTGCAACTATCCAAAACCAATACGCTGAATATGTACAAACGCTCACTACGCCTTATCATAATGTCTTTACTCTAGTGGTTACGAGCCTTGCTCCTGCTGTTGCAGATGCCTTGAATTATTTGCAGGGGTTAGAAGCGCAAACACTGAGCACAGCACGCATGACTGGTTCTGGTAGTGCCGTGTTTTTGCCGCTAGATGCGAGTGTGGCTACTAATAAAAAACTTGTAGCGAAGTGGATTGCAGATGCGCCTTGTGCAGGTTATATCGTTGGAAACTTAAAATAGCACATACAACCTTTAGATTTCTTATCATTTAGATAATGACAACGGTAGGATTGCCTATTTTAATTTGCTAAAATAGCGCCAGCAGTAACCTATGATGAATAAATACCAGAAAAAGCCGCAAATGACTTGCAAAATCTGAAAATTTACTTATAATAGGTCGCCACAATAGGGGTATAGCCAAGTTGGTAAGGCATCAGGTTTTGATCCTGACATCCGTTGGTTCGAGTCCAGCTACCCCTGCCATTTTTTAGTACAAAGCGTTAGAGATACATTGAGTATAAGCGGTTTATAGACAGCCACTTATCTTATTATCATTGACAACGTTATCCCAGTTTCGGTATAGTTCGCAATGGACACCGCTAGGGAAAAGTTATGTTTTAAACGGATTATCCGTTTTTTAGATAACTGATAGGTCATGACACCATATTAAGAACGACTACTTAGTCGCTATTAAATATCGGTTGTTCATAGCCTAGACATTACAGGGGTATAGCCAAGTTGGTAAGGCATCAGGTTTTGATCCTGACATCCGTTGGTTCGAGTCCAGCTACCCCTGCCATTTTTTACTGTAATAGTATACTTCAACACCTTCATCACTCTTTTCTTAATTTGAGCAGTTTGACACTGCTTAGCGGTCGCTGCTTGAGTCAATCAATAGGACTTCTGTCATGCCTTATTTGGCGATTTTTACGGGTAATGCCCACCCAGAATTAGCAAAAACCGTAGCCGATCATCTTCACATACCTCTTGGTAAAGCTGACATCACGCGTTTTTCTGATGGCGAAATTGCCGTGGAAATCAAAGAACACGTACGTGGTAAAGATGTGTTTATCATGCAGCCTACTTGTGCACCGACCAACGACAACTTGATGGAAATCATGATGATGGCTGACGCTTTGCGTCGCTCTAGTGCTGGCCGTATCACAGCTGTCATGCCTTATTTTGGTTATGCTCGTCAGGATCGTCGTCCACGCTCAGCTCGTGTACCTATCTCGGCTAAAGTGGTCGCTGACATGCTAAACATCGTTAGTATCGATCGCGTAATGACTGTTGATTTGCACTCAGATCAGATTCAGGGTTTCTTTGATATCCCTGTAGACAACATATACGGCACACCTGTATTGCTAAACGACCTACAGAAGCAAGACTATGACAATATCATGGTTGTTTCACCTGACGTAGGCGGCGTGGTTCGTGCACGTGCGATGGCTAAGCAGTTAGGCGATACCGACATGGCAATTATTGATAAGCGCCGTGCTCGTGCCAATGAGTCACAAGTAATGCATATTATCGGTGATGTTCGTGACCGTGATTGCGTTATCGTTGATGATATGGTCGATACTGCAGGTACATTGTGTAAAGCAGCTGAAGCATTGAAAGAAAATGGTGCTCGTCGCGTTTTAGCTTATATCACGCACCCTGTCCTATCAGGTAACGCACTGAAAAACATCAGCGAATCTGCATTGGATGAAGTGGTTGTGACCGATACGATTCCACTATCTGCTGAAGCCAAAGCCTGTAGCAAAATCCGTCAGGTAAGCATTGCACCGATGCTGGCTGAAAGCTTACGCCGTATCAATAACGAAGAATCTATTAGCGCGATGTTTGACGCTTAATCTGATACAACTACCTTTTAAACAGCTATTGCGGTAATTTTTAGTAGCAATGACTGTAGTAAAACATCTTAAATAGTTAAAAAACAGAGCGTCAAGTATCCTTACTTGGCGCTTTGTTTTGTGTAGGCGTTTTGCGTAGGTCTTTATTATTGCTACAGAATCACGTATAATGCGCGCCTGTGCTGACCTTTTCGTTGTTTTTATTAGGTTGGAACTATCAAAAGTGCTGATCATGCTTAACAGCAACTATCGTTATGGTAATTATCGTAGCGAGCGCTGCTATAAGCAAATGGCTAAGCTTAAACATTACGAGTTTTATTCGTAACCATAATATTAGCTATCATCACGTATTAGTGGATTGGTCGCAAATCCACTTTTTTATGACCAGACACTTCATCATTTTTTTTATAGGATTATATCCATGAGCATTAATCATTTTGAACTAAACGCCGTTGATCGTGCTGCTGAACTACAAGGTAAAGGTGCGAGCCGCCGCCTACGTAAGCAGAACCTAGTTCCTGCTATCATCTATGGTGGTAACGAAGAGCCAACAGCTATCTCTATCAAGCTTAACGAACTAGTAAAATCACTAGAATTCGAAGCATTTTTCTCACACATCTTGACTATCAACGTTGACGGTGAAGAGCATCAAGCAGTTATCAAAGACTTGCAGCGCCATCCTGCTAAAGGCTTCCCAATGCATGCTGATTTCCAGCGCATTGTAAAAGGTCAGAAAATTCACATGAACGTTCCTGTTCATTTCACTGGTCGTGAAGATGCGCCTGGTACTGCTGCTGCTGGTGTACTATCTACTCTAGTATCTGATATCGAAGTTATCTGCTTACCATCACAACTTCCTGAATACCTAGAAGTAGATGTATCTGGCATGGAAATCGGTGATTTGTTCCGTCTATCAGACATCAAACTTCCTGAAGGCGTTGTAATTCATGAGCTTGAGCTAGAAGACGGCCATGACCGTACTATCGTTAACATGCAGCCACCAACAGTAGAAGAAGTTGATGCTGATGCTGACGTTGATGCTGATGAAGTACCAGCAACTGAGCAAAACGACGGTACTGAAGAAAACAAAGACAGCGAGTAATAACTATTTCTAACTAGTGCATTATTTTGTGCTGGTTAGTGATACATTCGTTTAGTCAATAAAACAGCAGGTGATTAAAATCTCCTGCTGTTTTTGTAAGTAAGGTTTGAAAATAAACTGTCTATCAGTACTTCAAACCTTACCCCTATTTATCAAATTCAAGCAGGGTGTTTTTATGGCCATAAAGCTTATTGTCGGTCTTGGTAATCCTGGTCAGCAGTATATGTTTACGCGTCATAATGCAGGATTTTGGTTTGTCCATCATTTGGCTCAGCAGTTTAATATCACGCTCTCCCCTGATAAGAAATTTCATGGAGTGACAGGGCGTGGGCAGATTCATGGGTCTGATGTGCGTTTACTTATGCCGCTGACGTTTATGAATAAATCTGGTCAGTCAGTGGTGCCTATGGTAAATTTCTATGGCATCAAAAATGATGAATTGTTGATTGCTCATGATGAGCTCGATATTCCAGCTGGTAGTATCAAACTCAAAACAGACGGTGGACATGGTGGTCACAACGGCCTACGTGATATCACGCCGCATATTGGCAATGATTTTCATCGCCTGCGTGTGGGTATCGGCCATCCTGGTCACAAGTCTAAAGTTAGTGGACACGTTCTCTCTAAAGCATCTCCCGATGAGCAGATTGCGATTGATAGCGCGTTGACAGCTGCTTTTGAAGCGCTCCCATTATTGTTAGATGGTGATGTCGAAAAAGCACGTTCACAAATTAATGGCTTTAAATTACCAGAATAATATAGTCGTTCAATGATAATGACCTTTTATTTTGGCAGTTTTATCCCCATTAACCTTTTGATTTAGTTAATTAATATCAGTTACGCCAAGGAACCAACCTATGCTACTTAATATGCTTAAATGCAAATTACACCGTGCCCGTGTTACCCATGCCGAGCTTCATTACGAAGGCTCTTGCGGTATCGACGGCGATCTATTAGATCTTGCTGGTCTACGCGAAAATGAATCTATTGATATCTATAACGTGACCAACGGTAAGCGCTTTCGCACCTATGCTATCCGTGCTGAAGCAGGCTCTGGTATTATCTCATTGAATGGTGCTGCTGCGCATATGGCAGACTTGGGTGATATCGTTATCATTTGTGCTTACGCGCATTTTGACGAAGTTGAAGCATCAACGTATCAGCCGAAACTTGTCTATTGCAACGAAGACAACACCGTTAAAGACACAGCAAATATCATTCCTGTACAAGTTGCTTAATATGACAGGATGGTGAGGTTTTGGTAAATTTAAGATAAACACAAAGTTACATCTTTGAATTAGCTGCTATTATTACTAAAAATCTCGATGCTAAAAGGAAAGCTGAATCTAAATCAAGATTCGGCTTTTTTTATACCACTTTTATTTATCAAATTCACATTTTTCATCATATACAAGGAAACATACTGATGTGGTTGGCCGCGCTTGCAATACTGATTGGGTTAGCAATTTTAGTTTGGAGTGCCGATGTCTTCATTGATGGGGCGACAGCACTAGCAAAGAAGTTTAGTGTGCCTAGCTTCTTAATTGGTGTCTTAATATTGGGTATAGGCACGTCAGCGCCTGAGATGGTGGTATCAGTACTAGCAGCAATAGAAGGCAGCCCTGAGCTGGCTCTAGGTAACGCTTATGGCTCAAATATCATCAACATCGCATTGGTACTCGGTGCAACCGTATTGATTAGCCCTATTATCATCCGTAGAGGCATCGTAAAACGCGACTTGCCCTTGCTGCTGCTAATTACTGTCATTGCCGCTTGGCAGCTGCGTGATGGGACATTGAGCCAAGTTGATGGTATCGTATTGTTGATTTTGTTGGTCGCCGTTTTAGGGCTACAGATCATAATGAGTATACGCGAAGGCTATCATGAGCACGAAGACGATATAGTCGTGGCTAATGCTGGCTCAGCGCACTCAAATAACTTAGAGCACTTAAATAACTCAGAGAGCTTAGAAAAGCTAGAACCAAGTGTAACGCGTGGTCTTGTCAGTTTAATTATCGGTATGCTGATGCTCGTAGCCAGCTCACGCGCTATCGTTTGGGGTGCTGTCGAGTTAGCAACGCTATGGGGTCTTAGTGAGCTCATCATTGGTCTAACGATTGTCGCCGTTGGGACCTCATTACCTGAACTGGTATCGAGCTTGTCAGCTGCCCGTAAAGGCGAACATGATATGGCGCTTGGCAATATCATTGGCTCTAATATTTTCAATACTTTGGCAGTTGTCGGCTTGGCAACGGTCATTGCTCCTATCGCCGCCGACCCAGTGATTCTGTCGCGTGATGTGATGGCAATGGGAGTCTTGACGATATTGCTAGTGACACTGTGCGTATTTGCCTTTAAAACAAAGCGACAATTCGGTCGTACGTCAGGTGCCACATTAGTGTTGTTCTTTATGGGCTACACCGCATGGCTGATCCAAAGCGTTAGTATGTAACTGTTTAGACTGAACCAACTGAGCATTAGTACAACTAAATTATTACGTCGATAAGAGTTACTAGTTCAATAAAAATTGTTACGTCAATAAAATCAGATTAAGATTTTTTCTTACGATTTTTAAAACCGCGCCATAGCCCTTCATGTGCCACTTTTGGCATTTTTAGGGTGATGGTGTTGGACAGCATATCTTGTACTGCCAAACCGCGAGGGTTGAACAGGCAGAACACATAGTTGAATACCAAACCAAGAAATGCGCTGGCCAATAAGGCGGCGCGTGATCCATCAATAAGACTGCCAATAATGCCGAAAATCAGCGGCATCAAACAAGCGGCCAAAATACGCTTAAACGACTGACCCCACGTTAACCATTGACCTGCATCATTAATCGTTTTTAATCGCCACGTCTGCATACCCAATGTCTGACCACCACGGCGCCAAAATATCCCATAGAATGCCACGAGTGTCAGTACAAATGACGGCGTCATAATGGCGTTCTGATACCAGAGCGGCAGTGACTGAGCTTGTGATGACTCAGTACCAGTCTCCATAGTCAACAGTGTACCTACGACGGTTAGTATCGTCCCTACCAAAAACAATAACGCCAAAATCAGCATACCGTCATAGAGAATCGCCACGACACGAATCATAGGCTTAGCGATGGTTGGCTCTTCGTTAGGATCTTGCTGTACAGGCGCACTAGATTGAGGCTTTGATTTGCGAGTCGTTTTTGACGGACGTTTAGATGGACTTTTTGACATGGTACAAGCTCATAGCAAGCAGTGAATAGTAACGCTATTGTACCGTAAATGGTGGGGCTATCGTACATTATCCTAGATGACTATTTAACATCGTAGATGGCTCTCCAATATCGTAGATTGCTCTTTAATATTATTAGTTGGCTATCCAATCATGCTACATACAAGAGATGGTCGAAGAATAAATAAGTAGAAGGGTGAAAGTTACAGACATAAAAAAACCGCCAATTGTCATAAGACAGGCGATTATTTTAATGTTTTATCAGCTTGTATTAAGCTATTATGCAAATGGTGCGCCTGGAGAGATTCGAACTCCCGACCCCTTAGTTCGTAGCCAAGTGCTCTATCCAACTGAGCTACAGGCGCGTATTTTGCACTTTATCCACTGCGCAGATAATATCTTTTGCAGTAAATTAGGTTGGTCATTATATAGATAATATCGCTTGTGTCAACATCTTTTTTAATTAAAACAAATTATTTTTTGAATTAATTATTAAAATGTTTAACGCAGTATATTGCGTTACTACTCTAATAACAACTGAATAAATGGCGGTGAAGGAGGGATTCGAACCCTCGATACGCTTACACGTATGGTTCCTTAGCAGGGAACTGGTTTCAGCCACTCACCCACTTCACCTAACGATTCAAGACATTTATAAAAATTCTATAAACATAGTATTGATGCTAACAATACGTCTCTTGTCGTGGGCGAGTATTATAACAAAGCCAAAACGAATTGCAAGCGTTGTCTACAGATTTAATGCGGCTTTTATCAAAATTATAGATATAAGTACTTATATTGCATTTCTATACGGAAAATTGCGACATATCATTGCTAAATATAACAACCAAACTGCTTATTAATACTAGGTCTATTCATCCTGCCGTCTTATACCTAATCGACAAGCATAAGACTATGATAGATTTTTTAGTAGTAGGTGGCTATAGTATTTGTCACTTACTTTAAAATATCTCAAAAGGAGCTGTTATGCGACCTGTCGTATTGTGTTTTTCAGGATTAGATCCTTCAGGCGGTGCTGGATTACAAGCGGATATCGAGGCCATTGGACAGTCAGGGGCACATGCAGCCATCGCTTGTACGGCGGTCACTATCCAAAGCTCGCAGCAGGTATTTGGCTTTGAGGCTTGTGCGGCATCATTGGTAAAAGCTCAAGCTACTGCAGTACTTGATGACTTACCTGTTAGTGCCATCAAATCAGGTATGCTAGGCACCACTGATAACATCGCAATGTTAACCAAACTGTTTGCTGATCAAGTTATCGATAACAACACGCCATTTGTCTTAGACCCTGTATTGGTCGCCAATAGTGGTGGTAGCTTGGGCGATGAAAAAACGCTTGTCAGTGCATTTAGGCAGCTACTGCCCTACGCCACCTTGATTACACCAAATACCCATGAACTTCGTGCCTTAAGCGGCGAGCAGGACTTGCATATTGCTGCAAAAAAACTGTGCTCACAAGGCGCTCATGCAGTACTGGTAAAAACCTCACATGATTTTGATAGCGGTGACATCGAGCAGTACTTATATATACAGGGGGGAATGGTCCATAAAAGTACTTTACCGCGCTTAGATGGTGAGTTCCATGGTTCAGGATGTTCTCTTGCCAGCTTTATCGCTGGGCGCTTGGCAATGGGCGATGCGCTCATCGATGCGGTAAAAGCCGCCGACAGCTGGATTACCCAAACCTTGCGCGCGGCTGACGCACCGCATCCTGACAATGCTAAAGCGCAATTGATACCCAGTCGCTTTATAAATGTTTAACGTAAGATACAAATGATAGATATAAAAAAGGCGCTCCATATTTATATAGAGCACCTTTTTTATGACAGTTTTTAAATGTAATTCTATTAGTCTTAACCCAAGGTTGGCAACACACTCGCAGCCAAACCCCCGATGAATATCTCCAGCAAATAAAATGCTAAGAAAGCGACCATTGGCGATAAGTCGAGCATACCTAAATTCGGTGTGATACGACGAAACGGGGCCAAAATAGGCTCAGCCAAATTGATAATAATGCCAATAATCGGATGCTCAGATCTGGTAAACACCACAATCCAGCTAACGATGATAGAACCAATCACTAGATAGCGACACATGCGTAAAAAGTCTAACAATAAGCTAGTCGTACCCGTGAAAAATAGCGGTACAGGCGCAATACTTTTATGCGTCAATGCGGCCTTTCCAGAGATGTCGATTAGACGAATCAAAAACATCAGCACGATAGCGGCAATGCTAATACGACCCTGTGCAACAGTCGGGAAAATACGCCCAAATACATCGACGATATGTGTCGCTTTATAGGCAGGTGCAATCATCGGATTGCTCGCATCCATCCCTGCAAACTGCAACATAAAACGAATAAACACCAGCATCATAGCGAATGTGGTGACCAAATCAAAAATTTGAAATAACATGTTGTTCATGAAGTGCTACTCAATGTGACATTATTAACAGACTCTAGGATGACAAATGTCATTATCAGATGCTGATGATTACATAAGGTGTGTCGTCAGTGGTGACTCACAGCGCACCTTGTCAGTGTTTACTTACTCATCTCTTCACTTAACGCTTGGCTACGATCATAGCAAGCTTGCATGGCCTCGCTGATTTGACGACCAATCTCATTGGCTTGCATTGACTCGACCGCTGCCTGAGTAGTACCGTTCGGTGAAGTGACTTTACGACGTAACTCAGCTGGTGCATCATCACTGTTAATCGCCATTTTTGCAGCACCTAACATGGTTTGCATAGCAAGCGCTGAGGCTTGTTCTTTATCTAGCCCTAATGCAACTGCCCCATCGACCATCGATTCGATGAAGTAAAACATATACGCTGGCGCTGAACCTGATACGGCTGTGACCGCATGCATATGCTCTTCGTCATCGACCCACATGACCAAACCTGAGGCTTCCATAACGGCCGTTGCTAGCTGCTTCTGTTCTGCTGAGATGTTATCTGTACCGTAGAGGCCAGTCGCACCCATCTGAATCATAGAAGGCGTGTTTGGCATTGCACGGACGATATTGCTATAGCCGCCTAGCATGTTTGATAAAAGATCAGTCGATAAGCCTGCCGCCACTGAAATGACCAATTGAGTGTCTAATACGTCAGCAAAAGCACTTACCACCACTTTCATCATTTGTGGTTTGACTGCTAGCACCACGATATCCGCACCGATCACAGCAGACTTTGGATCAGCCATTGGATCAACAGTATTTAGACCTTTGGCGGCTAATTGCTCACGTGCATCGCTGCTAGGATCGGCGACCGTGATCAAATTTGGTTTGATGCCGCAACCCACAAGCCCGCTAATGAGCGCTTGTGCCATGTTTCCGCCACCAATAAAACTGATTTTTTTATTATCTAATACCGACATACTTGTCTCCTAGTCACAAAATTCAAAGGTATTCAACTTAACATACTGATATATAAAACGACACTCAGTTTATCATACTGCCACTATCGCCGTTTGATAAATTCAAAATGTCGCGCCTGATATCAATCCGATAAAAATCAATGAGTCAGCCAACGAATATTAAACTTTCAACGCTTTCTATTTTAGACTAAGCTCACTTTTGATGTACTCAGCTAATTGATTGCTTTTGGCATCGCTATCTGTCTGCTCAGAACTCAAAAGCCAACTCTCAAATGGTGATGCTAGTAATAGAGGAATATCAGTTTCTATTTCGCTTCCAACTTCAGATTTTTTTATAAAGGTGATGCTGACTACCATCAGGCTTTCCCGTAGCCATAATGGAATCCCAAGCGTCTGATATAGTTTTTTGCCTGCTTGTGGGCGCGCAGCCATCTCAGTCTTTAGCCGTTGCTTACGGTCTAACGGTGCTATTTTTAACGTTGCCTGCTGTGCTATACCGTCCGCACTATTTTCTAACAATCGTACCAGCGCATCTGCTTTTACTTGCAACTGCCAAGTATAACGATCACTGCTACGCATGATGACTGATGTTAAATTATCAGCTGAATGACTAAATAAGTTACTAGATAAGGTCAGTCTGGATAGTGGCAGCACCTGCTCGGTCAGTGGTAACTTCAGCCAAGACAGCCACTCGCTGCTCATACGATAGAGCTGCTGACGATAGCGCCGAATGGTATAAGATGCCTTACGACCTTGCCAAAACAGTTCTGTTTGATGATCTTGGTTATCACGTTGGCTTAGAGTTAACACATCATCGACGAGTTGCTTAGCAGGTGGTAACGGCTCATCTTGACCGAGCCAATAGTGCAATAATTGACGTTGACGATACATGGGTAGCTTTTGCAACGTATCGATATTTAGCACGCGCTGTGCAGGTAAAAGTTGCAGGTCTGTATTTTCTGTCTGCTGCATATCCTGCATAGCTTGAGCATTGACTGTTTCCTGTGCATCACTTAACAGCTGCGCACTACGAGCAATATTATCGATGACATTGTGATTGTATGTAGCCAGTATTGGCATGATGTCGCGGCGTAGCCCACTACGCACATTGTCACCGCTGTCATTCGTAGGATCATCTATATAAGGCAACTCTAAGCGCTTGGCGTAGGCGCTAATATTGGCTCGTCGTATCGTGAGCCAAGGTCGCCACAGGACATTGCGCTGCCCGCCTTGTCTTCGTACACTCCACGGCTGTATACCAGACAGACCGTTGACTCCTGCTCCTTGAATCAATCGCATTAATACCGTTTCAGCTTGGTCATCAGCGTGATGCGCTAATAGCAATACATCATCTTGGTTAATATGAGCACGCATAATATTATAACGCGCTTGCCGAGCGGCCTGCTCATCATGCCCATTCACTTGTGCCTGTAAAATGCGACAAGGCAACTGCTGCGCTTGCGCCCAGTTGGCAACATGCTTAGCCCAATGCCAACTATCCGACTGTAACCCATGATCGACATGTAACAGCTGCGGCAGACATGGCAATTTACCTTGTCGGTAGAGCTGCACACACAGCGCTGCAAGTGCCAATGAATCACGCCCACCACTACATGCCAGCCAAAGACGACGACCGTGCAGCTGATCACTATACACAGACATACTGCTCAATAATGCGGTTGCTAGTGTCTTATCAACTGGCAAATCGGCAATTGATTTAATAGGATGTGAGATGATTGCGCTGCTGGTCATATTCAGCCTTAGTTATTATTAAGCGGTTGTACATTTACTATCGTGCTGATGTGTGAGCACCTACGTTAATCAATACATTGCGTTAGGTGCTTTGTATTGAGGGCTTTATATAGTAACAGCCATAAAAAAACGCGCCATTGAATGACACGTTTTTATTTTAGCATTAAGACTCAAACTCTAATATGAAAAACCTATTATTGAATAATAGCGACTTAACAATAAAGGCGCCATAGCAACCAATTAAGCAGGCAACATCACTTCTGAGTTAAAAGACTTTAGCTTTTCATAACGTAGCTCACAACGCTCTTGAGGATCTAAATCTTTAATCTCATCAAGCTGCTCAGTAATCAGTGCTTTTAGCGCATTCATCACAGGTTGTGGCTGCACATGTGCGCCTTCGCCCTCTTCGATGACAGCGTCAATCAAACCCATTTGGTAAAGGTTGATTGCATTTAATTTCAATGCTTCACTAGCGTCTTGTGCTTTCTCGGCGGTTTTCCAGAGGATAGAAGCACAGCCTTCTGGCGAAATCACTGAGTAAATGCTGTTTTGTAGCATATTTACTTTATCACCGACACCAATCGCCAATGCGCCGCCTGAGCCGCCTTCACCAATGATAGTCACAATCACAGGCACTTTCAGACTAGAGAATACAGCGATGCTTTCTGCAATCGCTTGCGCTTGTCCGCGCTCTTCTGCACCAATACCAGGGTAAGCACCTTGGGTATCGACAAAGGTCATCACAGGAATGTTAAAGCGCTCAGCCATTTTGACCAAACGAATCACTTTGCGATAGCCTTCAGGATTGGCCATACCAAAGTTATGAGCAATACGCTCACGGGTGCTACGACCACGATGCTGACCAATTACCATCACAGGCTGACCATCAAAACGTGCAAGACCACCTAGTATGGCTTTGTCATCGGCAAAAGCACGGTCGCCATGCAACTCGTCAAATTCGGTAAAAAGCTGATTAACATAGTCCATAAATAATGGACGCTTGGCGTGTCGTGCAAGCTGCACACTATCCCAGACAGTGCTCATAGACGCTTCCCTTTAATAATTATACTTAATGTATTTATGTTTAAGAATAATATCGTTATCCGTATTCAGATAATGAAAGTACAGTTGTAAACTCAATAGGAGCTATAGTAGCACATCTTAAATAGCATGACATTATCGACAACGCCGCTTTTGTTACGTTAATCTTTAACTCAATACTTACAATGGTAACTGCTCAATCTCTGGAGTCTCGGCCTCTTGAGCTTCAATCACACTAAGCTGTACGCCCCACTTAGCAAACTGGTCAATCTCAGTACGCAAATCTGCTAGCAAGAACGCATAATGCTCACTGCTATCTACTAAAGTGATTTGCCAGCTGTTTTCAGCGACTACCTTTAATTCCAGCTCTGGTAGCGCGTAATCACTGCGGCTATGATGTGCCAGTACGGCGAGGCGCAACAGTAAGCAAAGGTAAACCAGCTGATCACCACCAATCTGACAAGTCTGCTCTAGCATATCGGCTTTGAGCTTGCGGCGATGGTTAAGCATCAACTGCGCCATGCGTTTTTGATCGACTTGCGAAAACCCTGGAATATCCGAGTACTCCAGCAAATACGCGCTGTGCTTGTGATAGCTACTGTGACTGATTGCCAGTCCTATCTCATGCAAGAAAGCAGCACGTCTGAGCAAGTCGCAATCATCATTGGACAGCGCAAGCTTATCTTTTACTTGTTCAAATAAATGGCGACTAGTTTTTACCACTTGTTTGGCTTGCTTTTTGTCCCCTGAATAACGCTTAATTAATGCCAATACACTGCGGTCACGCACATCTTCACTAGCGAAACGGCCTAGCATGTCATACATAACGCCTTCACGTAACGCGCCATCTGAATAAGTAATGGTCTCAACGCCCAGCACTTTCATCACAGCGCGCAATACTGCCACGCCAGCAGGAAATACGGCTTTACGATGTTCTTTGACGCCTTCTAACTCGATATCATCAATATTGCCAATCTTGATCAGCAGTTTCTCTAATTTTTTGACACCTTTATAGGTAATGCGTTCTTGCTCATCGGCCCAACCTTTTGACACTAGGACATTGCGCACCGCTTTGATTGTACCGCTTGAGCCAACCACGCTACTCCAGCCTGTCTTTTGATAACGACCGTTAATCGCTAAGACTTCTTTACGTGCACCTGAAATTGCACTATTAAAAGCTTCTTTAGTAATCAGGCCGTCAGCGAAGAATTTCTGCGTAAAAGAAACACAGCCCATTTGTAAACTTTCAGTCAATAATGGATCGAAATTTTGACCAATAATAAACTCTGTCGAACCGCCGCCAATATCCATAACCAAGCGTTTATCACTACTCTCGTTGGTATGCGAGACGCCCAAATAAATCAATCGCGCCTCTTCGCGGCCCGCGATAATCTCAATAGGTTTTGGCAGGATTTTATTGGCACGGGAAATAAAGTCGTTGGCGTTTTTGGCTTGACGCAATGCATTGGTCGCGACCACACGAATACGCTCTGGCGGTACTGAATCCAAGCGCGCCACAAAGCGGCTTAAACAGTCAAGACCGCGCTGTTCAGCAGCTGCGCTTAGAATATTATTTTCGTCCAGACCGGCGGCGAGCTGTACCTTTTCAGACATCGAGACTACTTTTCGCACTTCCCCATGGTCAAGACGAGCAATAGCTAAATGGAAACTGTTGGAACCAATATCGATGGCTGCCATCATTTCATCATCGCCAATTGGCGGATTCGTAAGGTAGTCAATAGGCATAGGACAAGTCGTCACCGTGTTAGAGAGAGTGGATAGTTTACCAAAATCACGTGCTATATAGTTATAAAATCACATGTATAGAAAAAAGTCATAACCACAAAAATCAGGGCAATTTTGTCATTAAAGCATTTATGCCAAACACTCGCAAGCAATGCAAAGTTGTAGCAGGGATATCGACGACCACCTTATAAACTGACAGGTATCGGCTCAGCATCTAGCGCTTGTGTTACGCATATCGGTTTGCTACATTGAAAGCTATCAATATCATGATAAAAAACCGTTATTTACAGAATTTTTATCCGTACAATTTACTTCAAAAGCCACCAACTAATCGGTTAAAAACCATCTGCAATTAATAGTTATCAACCTCACCAGCAAGGAAGCTAGTCACATGAATCAGACCATCACAAAAGACGCGACCCAAAATACTGAGACCCCTATCAGTAGCTCTAAAAAAGACATGGTAAAAACTGAAAGTTCGCCCAAACAGGCATTTTATGATTTTTACTTAGATGAGCATCAAAACATGGCCTGTCGCCGCCTACATTTTACAGGTAGTAGCTTTGGCTTATTAGGACTGGCAAAGTCTGTCAAAACTGGCTCAGCCAAACCTTTGGTAAAGGGCATTGCCGCCGGATATGCCTGTGCATGGGTTGGACACTTTTTCTTTGAAAAGAACAAACCCGCTTCTTTTAAGTTTCCATTGAAAAGCTTTGTCAGCGATTTTCGTATGTATAGCGATGTGCTACGAGGCAATCTAAGCTTGAGAAATCGCAAGTTCGATAAAGTACGATAACGTTTAGTCGTCGTATAGGTTAAATAAACAAAAACAGGGCTGCTAAAAA
>NZ_PJAT01000095.1 GCF_002836715.1 Psychrobacter sp. 4Dc | reverse complement strand
TACTCTCCGATATAGTCGGGGCGGTTCAGTCATTTTTTCATGAACATGTTTCTATAGTCACTTTTCTATAGCCACTTGTTTATAGCTACTGTATTTCTAGCGCTTTTCTCACTGGTGCAAAACTACGTCTATGCGTTGGCAAGACACCATGTTTTTCGATTGCTTCCATGTGTGCGCGCGTCGGATAGCCTTTGTGTTTGGCAATACCATATTCCGGATATTGAGCATCCAGTGTATACATCGATTCATCACGACTTACTTTTGCCAATATACTGGCCGCTGCAATACTAGTATGACGCGCATCGCCTTTTACCCATGCTTGACAGTCAATTGCAAATGGCGCTACCTCCAAATGTTTAAAGCTATCATAGTTCAAGTCAGGGCAACGATTTCCATCAAATAGCGCTTCGATCTTTAATTGATCGAGCGACGTGCTTTTATCATTTCTAGTGGTCGAGAATTTTTTAAAAATCACTTCTAGCAAGGATTCAGTACATAAGCGCATGCCAAGCATCGTTGCTTGCAAGATATTCACCTGGTCGATCACTGCTGCTGGTATATCAGCGATGATATAACCGATAGCATGCTGCTGAACCAATGGATAAAGGATATCGCGCTTTTTTTCACTCAGTTGTTTGGAGTCTGTCAGTATCGACAACGGCGTGTCTTTGAGCGGTTGTTCCTCAATCAATCCTGACCAGGTCGCAGGTAATATTGCCGCCGCCACATTGACACTACCTAGTAATGGCCCACGTCCTGCTTCATCAACGCCGATTTGCAGTATTGACTGCTCTGTCTCTTGGTTATCATAACTGAGATATTGGGTAAGCAGCTCAGCGGTATTCATTTGCCCATATAAACGTATGGGCGCTGCTAACTGTATATATTGTCCTTTCACATCAATATGCTCAATATTGATGTCAATCGTTTGAACTGAGCTTTCTGTATGTTGGTTGATATGCATAATATTAAAAGGTCTTTCTCGTTTAATTAGGATTGACGGTATCGGTATTTTGAATAAACCACTGTTCAATCACGCTGTTTGCAGGCTCATGGTTACTTTGCTGTTGTAGCGACTGCTTTGTCACTAGTAAGTCGTGTAATTGCTCGGCATAAGCGCGTGGTTGCAGCAATCGCATTACGGTGCGGCAGATATTGTCACCGCTCGCCTGCTCTTGAATCAGCTCAGGTACGATTGGCGCATTAGCCAATATATTAGGCAATGCCACATATGGTACTTTTACCAGACGCTTGGCTATTTGGTAAGTCAGCTGATTTAATTGATAGACCACTACCATCGGACGTTCAAGCAGCATTGCCTCCAGCGTTGCTGTCCCAGATGCCAGCATCACAATATCTGATGCCGCCATGGCATGTTGGCTAAATTCTGGCTGGGTATCATCGTAGACCACTACAATTGCTGCACGTAGCTGTTCTGAGCGTTGGTCGATCACTTCTTGCACAATATATTGATGGTTTTGATCGACCGTTGGAATAATAAAGCACAGCTTAGGATCTAACAGGATTAACTTTTGGATACCATCAAGCATTAATGGCAAAATGGCTGTAATTTCACCGCGCCTAGAGCCTGGCATCACACAAATAAGCTGACTCACATCATCGAAGCGTTCAATAAAGAACTGCTGCAACCCATCGTTGTCCCAAACGAGCTCACTGCGACGTTGATTGATTGGTGTATCTATCAACGTCTGATCAATGGTTCGTAGCAATGGATGACCCACACAGATCGCCGGATGGTTATGTCGCTCATAAACTGGCAACTCAAACGGGAATAAACATAGCACCAAATTGGTCGCTGCTTTAATATTATGGATACGCGACTCGCGCCACGCCCAAATAGAAGGACTGACGTACTGCACACAGAACACGCCTTGGGGCTTTAGTTTTTTGGATACTCGCAAATTAAAATCAGGTGCATCAATACCGACGAACCAATCAATATTGGCAGCCTTAAATGCGCTCAGTAGCTCGCGGCGCGCTTTGAGCAAATCTGGTAGCTGCGACATGACTTCAACCAGACCCATCACTGCCAAACGCTCTAATGGGAAAATACTCTGTAGCCCTTGCGCATGCATCTTTGTACCGCCCACGCCTACCCAGACAATATCATCACGTAGATTATTCATTTGCCGCATAAAATCTGCGCCTAAGCTGTCACCAGATACCTCACCTGCGACGATGCCTATCACTAGCGGCGTAGCATTTATATTTGCTACTTGAGAATCCGTCTCGGCTTGATGAATGAGGTCAGTATGGTGATGAGACGTAGCAGAATCTGTCATGACAAGCTCTCGATATTAGAAATACACAAAATAAAATAACCGTTATTATAAAATATAACGTAATAAATCAGCGATATGGCTTTATGAATAATATAAGCACTCATCCGTACTGTTCTAATGACACAGCTTGGGCTACCCATCGCTAATGTTGCTATCATACTTGACGATGATACAAATAGCGAAATTCACGCATAAAACCTGAGCGTTATGCATCAAAAACTCAACCAACTCTTATTAATAGATAGAAAAACCAAATGCTAAACGTGCATTTAGAACGTCAAATATCACGCTAAGTCTGTATAAGTATAACTAAGTTTTAGTTTCCTCATTCCAGTTATCAGTCAATTAACTGCTCGACTACCCTTGTCAACCAACACTTTTGTCCGCATAATGATTATTCCTATAAATCAGCTAGACGATATATAACCATGACAACATCAGTTACCCATAATGCAGATATTGACGACGTGAATATTGAAAAATTTATTCCTTTGATTACCCCCGCCGAGCTAAAAGCCGAGCTGCCTCTGTCAGACGACGCGTATAACACTGTACTAAAAGGTCGTAATACTATTCAAGATATCTTGGATGGTAAAGACAAGCGTTTGTTTGTGGTCATTGGCCCTTGCTCTATTCACGATATCAAAGCCGCTCACGAATATGCCGATCGTTTAGCCGTATTGGCAAAAGAAATCGAAGACAGTGTATTTGTGGTCATGCGTGTTTATTTTGAAAAACCTCGTACGACGGTTGGCTGGAAAGGCATGATCAACGACCCTGACATGAATGACAGCTTTGATATAGAAAAAGGCTTGCGCACGGCTCGTAAATTGCTACTTGATTTGAATGAAAAAGGTCTACCTTGCGCGACTGAAGCACTTGATCCAAATACACCGCAGTACATTCAGGATCTAATCAGCTGGTCAGCCATTGGTGCACGTACCACTGAGAGCCAAACGCATCGCGAAATGAGCTCTGGCTTATCATGTCCAGTTGGCTTTAAGAACGGTACTGATGGCGGTATGACGGTTGCTGTCAATGCCATGCAAGCGGTTAAAGAAGGTCATAGCTTCTTAGGTCTGTCGTCAGATGGTAAAGTCTCTATCATCAAATCTAAAGGCAACCCTTACGCGCACGTAGTACTTCGCGGTGGTAACGGCAAGCCCAACTATGATGAAACTGCGGTAGCTCAAGTTGAAAACGAGCTGGCAAAAGGCAAAACCAATAGCAAGATTATGATTGATTCTAGCCATGCTAACTCAGGTAAAGACCCTTACCTACAACCGATGGTTATCAAAAACGTTGCCGAACAAATCCAAAATGGCAACAAATCAATTATCGGTATGATGATTGAGAGTCACTTAAAAGGCGGCAATCAAAAACTGACTGCTGATTTGAGCCAGCTTGAGTACGGCAAATCAATCACCGATGGCTGCCTAGATTGGGATAGCACCGTCACAGCATTACGTGACTTACGTGATATGGTAAAAGATGTACTACCAAATCGCTAATAGCTAATAGCTATCTACGATAATTTATCGTCGAGCAAACAATAAAAAGCCCTTTTCGCACTGATGCGAAAAGGGCTTTTTATTTATGAACGTTTTATAAGAAATACTGTATTCTCAAACTTGGTTAGCAATGACCAACAACGATACATGTTTCATTAATTGGTCAAAGCTAACCAAGTTTTCAATTAATTATTTGCAGCACCTAACACACTCTCTAAGCTTTCGAGCACATGCTTAGATGAGACATTCTTTTGTAAATCTATCAGCTGCTTGTGCGCCATTTGGCGGCGAGGCTCAGCCAACGTATTCCAGCGGGCCAGTACTTGCAGTAAGCGTGAGGCTAATACAGGATTGGCATCATCTAATTTCTGAATCACGCCTGTATACATCTCTAGACCTTCTGCCGTCCAGAGTACCGTCGGTTGCGAGCTAAAAGCGCTGATAACTGAACGGACACGGTTAGGCGTATTCCAATCAAAATCTGTGTGTGTCAGTAGCGACTTGACCATATCAGGCGTTACGTCGTCAGCCGCAGCTTGGACACTGAACCACAAATCGACAACCAGATCATTTGCTTGGAAACGATCATAGAAGTCTGCTAAGTACTTATCTGCATCTACCAGCTGATGATTGACCATGGCCTTCAATGCACCAAAGCGCTCAGTCATACAGCTCGCATTGTCATACTGCTGCTGTGCCCAGTCTGCTGCATCATCTACATTGGCAGTCAACGCCATATCGAGTACGACATTACGCAGCGCACGAATGCCTCGAGCTTCAGCGCTATCCTCATAAGACTGCATTGGCAGATTATTATACAGCTCAGCCCATTGGCCTTTTAACTTATCAGCCACTTGCTTGTATAGCCCATCACGCTGCTCTTTAACCAACACTGGATCGTAGTCTTTAGAAATAGCAGAAGCCAGCTCTTGCGCTGATGGAATATCAAGTAATCGTGCCGCTAGCATCGCATCATCAGCTGCTAAGACAGGCAGTGTCTGCGCTAATGCTTCTAGGTATACATCAGGGCTGCTCTTCGTACCTTGGCCTTGCAGCAAAATACGATTTACCAGCATTTGAGTTACTTGCCAGCGGTTAAACCCATTGGTTTCATGCTTAAGCAAAAATGCTAAGTCTACATCTTGATAGTCATAATTGAGCTGTACTGGCGCGCTAAAGTCACGCAGTAATGACACAACAGGCTCGCTCGCTACATTCTCAAAGACAAACGTTTGCGTCGCCTCGTCAAGCAATAACATACGTTCAGCGACGATAGCGCCTGAGTCTTTGTCAAATAATGCCGTTGCTACAGGTATCGGCAATGGTTTTGGCGCATCAAAGCCTTTGACATGGCGTGTCTGCTGATTCAAAGTGATGGTCAGCGTCTGTGCTGCGCTATCATAGGTTTGAGAACCCGATACCACTGGCGTACCAGGCTGACGATACCAATCAATAAAATTCTCGATTTTGTCATCAGTGATACTCAGCGCTGATAAAAAGTCCTCAACCGTTACCGCTTGTCCATCATAGCGACGGAAGTACTCATCTGTTCCTTTTCGGAAATCATCTGGCCCTAACGTATTGGCAATCATGCGGACAATTTCAGCGCCTTTCTCATAGACAGTCGTCGTATAAAAGTTATTAATCTCAATGAAGCTCTCTGGACGTACTGGATGTGCTAATGGACCTGCATCCTCACTGAACTGATGTGCTCGCAATGTCGCTACGTCATCGATACGCTGCACCGCACTTGACTGTTGATCTGCTGAAAATGACTGATCACGGTAAACGGTAAAGCCTTCTTTCAAGCACAGCTGAAACCAATCACGGCAGGTGATACGGTTGCCAGTCCAGTTATGAAAATACTCATGAGCAATAATGGCTTTTACGCTAAAGCTGCGCGCATCGGTGGTCGTTTCAGGGCTAGATAACACGCAAGCAGTATTAAAAATATTCAAGCCCTTATTTTCCATCGCACCCATATTAAACTGACTGACCGCCACAATCATGTAGCGATCTAGATCGTAGGCTCGACCATAATTGACCTCATCCCACTTCATGGCATCTTTTAGGGCTTGCATACCGACATCGCATTTATCGATATCAGCAGACTTGGCATACAACTCAAGCAATACTTCTCGACCTTCGCTAGTCGTATAAGAATCTGTTAATACATCTAAATCAGCAACCACACAGGCAAATAGATAACTTGGCTTATTGGTTGGATCGTGCCAGATGGCATAATGACGGTCTGGTGCATCGGCCACTTCACCTGCTTCGACTAAGTTACCATTGGCCAACAACGTCGGATAGCGCTTATCCGCTTCAAGTCGCGTGGTAAATATCGCCAACACATCAGGGCGATCAGGATAAAAAGTAATCTTACGGAAACCCTCTGGCTCACATTGAGTCACAAACATCGTGTCGTCGCCACTGCCCGCCATATATAAACCTTCAAGCGCCGTATTGGTCTGTGGGCAGATGCGTACTTGAATATCTAAAGTAGCTCGCTCAGGAGCATTATAAATCGTCAGCTTACCCTCTTCCTGCTGATAATCCTCAGTGGTTAGCGTCTTACCATTCATCGTAATCGTTAGCAACTCTAACGACTCACCAAATAAGACAATATCCCCTGCCGTTTGACGTACCATCTCAAGCTTACTGTCTACCTGCGCGTAGTCTTCAAACAGTTTGATATCTAAATGTACTGTCTGGACATCAAAACTTGGTTTGGTGTAGTCTTTTAGATTAATCTTGCTTGGCGCATGAGGCGGCACATCTGGCATTTCAGGATTGATGATTTGCGCATCAGTTTCAGCAGTAGACATATGGTGTCCTATTATTATCGGTGATTTGGTTATAAGTTATTTTTACTAGGGATAAGTAATATAGTAATGAGTAATATCATTTCGCTATTTGCAGAAGGCTCTAGTGCAAATAGTAAACTAAGCATATACACAAAACTTTGCAATGATTAAGCTAATTTTACTTTCTCTTTAAGCTTATAGCTAGATTGACCTAAATCGCCAAATTTCAAGTATGCAAAGTAAGATATCGTTGGTTCAAGATGATTTAAATATGAAAACATAGGTTATCAATTGGATAATGTCGTTGAAAATGATTTAATAGTCGTACTGATGACCAATCATTTAACTAACGGCCTATTATATGACAAAAAATACGGTGAAACGTGCAGACATTACCCTACCTTTGCTTATAGAGTATGTTGAGGCACTACTACCCTCATTGACGACTCAGACAGAACTGTCACCTGAGCATAAAAAAGATAATAGTGAAGCATTATGGGTAACACATAACCATGCCGACTTATTAGCACTACAAGCACAACTTGACGATACTACATCTATTAATGAGAATACTGAATCGAAGCTGAACGCACGCCATTTATCAACGTTATCAGATCTTGCCAAACAGCATGTACCTGATCGTTATGAGCTTGCTTGCTTTTGGCTGCCTACCTTGTCAGAAGAGCTGACTCAACACTATGTGCCGCTACTGATGCGCTACCGTGACCTGTATGCCGCGCATTTGCTTATTGCATTAGATAGCTCGATAGATTTGAAACCTTATGGCTTTACGCCATTTGATATATTGAATGAGCCATCTCTAAATATTGATGACATTCAATCTATTACCTCATCAACCATTACTGCGACGCTTTGGCAATTTAACCTATATGATTACAAACAACTGCCGAATTGGCTCAATGCTGACTACTGGGCCAACCCTGAAAACTGGGGCAAGCACCGCTGGTAATACGCTCGATTTTATCTATCGTAATTTACAGTAAAAATACTTACATAAATTAACATTTAGTATATTATAGATAGAGATTGCCTAAGTTTTATCGGAAGCAGTTTAAAAAAACAAATTTAATTAAAATTTTAGGAGCTCGTCATGTCAATCAGTTTTTCTAAGATCGCTGTTCTTGCTGTACTATCAAGCGCTGTTGCACTGACCACTGGTTGTGCTACCAAGCGTTCTACCTCAGAAGTTGTCGTTGCCCCGCTAGGCATCCCAGGTGGACAAGTTGGCTACAATGGTGCGGTTATCGTTGATAACTCAAACGCTGTCATCACTGGCGCTGAGAATATACAAGCAGTGGTCTACTTTGCCTTTGATAGCAGCGAAATTACTGCTCAATCAGCGAGCGTCCTTAACCAACACGTAAGCCTGCTAAATTCAAACCCAGCAGCGACTGTCGTTATCGCAGGTCACACTGATGAGCGCGGTAGCCGTGAATACAACATGGCACTAGGTGAGCGACGCGCACAAGCTGCTCGTAACTACCTTGCTGCTCAAGGTGTCACTGCAAACAACATCCGTGTGATTAGCTATGGTGAAGAGCGCCCTGCAGCAGCTGGCAACACTGAAGATGCCTATGCACAGAACCGCCGTGCTGAACTGTCTTACTAAGACTTAGCATTATCTATCATAATCTTTACACATGATAATTTAATATATTTCCATAAAAAGCCCAGCAATTTAATATTGCTGGGCTTTTTACATTTTTGTCAGCTAAAATAATGATACTGAAAACCAAATACAAACAATAAGAATGATGGTACAACACTTGCTATTAACTCAGGTTAAATATACTCAGCTCAATTCTACGACATGGTATGCCACTGCAGAGGTTGGTGAATCGCTTTGTCTAGATTTTCAATCGTCATCGAAAGATGCATCACGCGGTATTGCTCACAATCAACGGCAAATACAACGTGCAGGCGTGCGTCTGCTATTACAGCAACTACTCAATAAGTTAGAGATTAGCGATACGTTAGATGAGTCTGATTTTCCGTATTGCCTTGTCAATCATAAATATTACGTTTGTTTCAGTCATACAGGGATAAGTGATAAAGCCAATACTGGCAGCAATTCAAATCAAGTTAAGCAAAATCTGAACAATAAGATAGCAGTGGTCATCAGTCTTGACCGCCCTGCTGGGATTGATATAGAAGCTAGCAATGTGGTGTGGAAAGTGGCAAAGCGCTTTTATTCAGATAATGAGATTAATAGGTTACTAGCCTTGCCGACAGATGAGCGCGATACTGTTGTAAAACTATTGTGGCAACTCAAAGAATGCTTTATAAAAATAAATCACTATAAGCTGGCTCAAGGTATGGGCATGGATTACTCACACCTCATTGCAGATATATTAGATGGCATGAGACAAGAGTCATCCATGTATATCATCGCTGAAGACAGAACTGATTATCATATTGCTATATCAACGACACAGCATACGGTGGTGATTTTTTAGTCACTACTTCTATAGCTGCCTACTAGCTATCTGTTTGAAACTCTATTTAAGACAATACTTATTCCCTCAACTTTCCACTGTATCTCATGAACTACTATATGACAGACAAAAAAACGACCCTCGAGAGGGTCGTTTTTTGTACTTAATCTTTAACTAATAACAGTCTTTAGACTGTGATTAGATTAGAAGCGGTAAGTTACACCAGCTTTAACAATTGGATACCAAACGTTTTTGTCTTTGATTTCTTTTTCTGCCGCTTCTTTAAAGCCATCTGTGTCAGAACCACTAACATTAGTTACTTCAGCATCCATCTTACCCATATATGCTGCGCCTAACTCGCCGAATACTCCCCAGTTTTGGTTAATGTTTGGACGGTAACCGATAGTAACATAAGGTGCCAATTTATTTTTGTTTTCAGCTTTGATAGTTGCTGTGTCAACTTGATATTCAACATCATCGATAGAAACAGTTGCAATACCTTCTGAGTCTGCATCAGCAGCAATTGAAGCTTCAATCTTGTTACGTGGAACCATAGTACCTGCAGCAACTGTGAAGTTGTTAGCAAACGGACGCATTTGAACGCCAATGTATGGATTGCTAAAATCTACATCATAATCCATAGTGCCTTTATAGTTACCATAGCCATCGCCTAATGCCTTATCCCAGTTAATCCAAGAATCGTTAGCATTTAAGTCTCTGTCACCGTCAAAGTTCATGCCAGACCAACCAGCTTGTAACTCAGTTTTATCATTAACCGCCCAAGCAACGTTAGCACCATAGCCTAGTGTGCCAATTTCAGCACTCACTGCAGCTGGGTTAACAGCAGTCTGGAAGAAAGTCTTAGTACCACCAACTACAGCACCAGTAGTGTTGCGTACTACACCAGCGTTAGCATCGTATGCATAAGAAGCAGGTTCTGCTTGATAGGCAACAGCAACTGGCTCAGCTTCATACGCAACTGCAGCGTTGTCATCAACAACGATAACTGGCTCAGCAGCTAATGCAGCAGTTGATGCTAGAACAGCAGCAGAGATTGCCGTCAATTTAATCAATTTCATAATTATTCTCCTAAAGTGTGAAATAAACCCGCCCATAAAAAACGATGATTGTGCTTTTTTTAAACCATCATTTTGTTGAGGTGATTAAAACAATTCTGACTTGAAAAGTCACCCCTACTGATGCTGTTTTTATTTGCTATTATGTAAAGATTGCATAGGTACTGTAATAATTGCTACACCAATCTGCAAAAATTCGCTTTTATGTTACATAACGTCCTTAAAGTAACCAAACAGCGTAAACATGAGACTTCGCTTGCTTAATGTTTATGTAAGGGTATTGCAAAACATGTCCACATAATTATCTAAAATATCGTCCGACTCAATGACAGTTATATGGCTTAACCTTACCAAATAGTGTGGCTTGTGAGTTGACGTATCTATTGTTACTTATATAAGAAAATCTACACCAACAAATAAAACGATATAAATGATCTCATATAACGCGACTAACGCTTGCCTCAAGCGAATATTATGCTAAATTAGTTGTTATAACAGATTTGTTATAGAACGTCAGTATTGTCACTATTTGTCTTATTTATGAAAACCTTGTGATACTACCTGCTCTATTTCTTTACTCCTACTGAGCCATATATATGCCTAAAGTATCGTCGATTACCCGTGTCCTAGAAATCATCGAAGCAGTGTCCTATGCTTCAAAACCGCTTTCTCCACTTGAGCTCTCACAGGAGCTAGATATCCCTAAACCGACCATTCATAGATTGATTCAAAATTTGGTTGATGATGGTTTTTTGACTGTTGATATTGGTGGCGGTATTATCCCTGGTAAGCGCGTACGCAATTTGAGCGTTGAGCTCTGGCAGCAACGGTTATTTTTTAACGAACGGCAGATGATTTTGCAAAAGCTGGTTGACGAGCTAAAAGAAACTTGCGGCATTGGTATTCCTTATCATATGAATATGATCTATACCAACCGTGCTCAAACGACCTTACCACTACAGATTTATCTTCCTGTCGGAGCAAAATCACCCATGTGGTGTACAGCGACTGGCAAGCTCTATCTAAGCCAACTATCTACAACTAGCCGTATGAAAATACTACAAGGGTTACCATTAGATAAGTTCACTAAGAATACGATTACTGATATCGATGCATTAAATGCCGAGCTTGATCGTATCGCTGATACTGGTATCGGCATCGATAATGAGGAGTTTATCTCTGAGATGGTGGCAGTGGCTGTACCTATCTTGGATAAAAAGCAACGCTATCTGGCTTCTCTCTATCTGCATGCACCAACCATACGTGTTTCATTAGATGATTTGCTGACGCACGTACCAAGACTGCAAGAAGCCGCGCAAGACGTTCAAACACTCGTTTACGATCTGCAAAGCTAATACTATCTATTAGCCATCAAAAAAGGACGACGCTATGATTTTAGCGTCGTCCTTTTTATTTTTAGCAAATGCATTCTCTTAATTAATGCCACCTACTAGTGATACTAAAAATTCTTAATATTAGTATGTTTAAGAATCGGTATGTCTAAGAAAGTTACTTTCAAAAGAGACACAGTCAAGAGAGTCATGCTTAGGACAATAATGAGACATCATGACGTCCGATAATACTAGAAAAGTCTTTATCACCATTCTCTACAGTATGTGAGGCATATAATTCTGTTGCTTTGGCACCCATTGGCGTTTCTACTTCAGTATCTTGAGCCGTCTGCATCGCAAGGTTCAAATCTTTTTGCATCAATTTGCTCATAAAGCCGCCTTGATAGCCATTGCTAGAGGGCACGTTTTGCATGACTTGCGGATAAGGGTTATAAACTTCTAGTGTCCAGTTACGCCCTGAGCTCTGTAGCATGATATCTGATAGCACTTTGGGATCTAAGCCGTTCTTAACGCCTAGATTAATCGCTTCTGCCGTACCTGCCATCAAAATACCTAACAGCATATTGTTGCAAATTTTTGCGACTTGTCCTGCGCCGTGCTCGCCAGCATGAAAGATATTTTTCCCCATGACAGCGAGAATAGGCTCAGCCTTAGCAAAAGCAGCATCATCGCCACCGACGATAAAGGTCAAACTACCAGCAACTGCCCCGCCTGTCCCACCAGAGACTGGTGCATCCAAGAAGTCTATACCAAGCTTATCTGCCGCCTCTGCTACCGTCCTTGCATCAGCCGCCGCAATCGTACTACTGTCAATCACAAGCGTGCCTTTTGGTAACTCTGCGAGCAATCCATTAGAGCCACTATCACCTAAGTACACCGAATGTACATGCTGACCTGCAGGCAACATACTAATCACAACTTGAGCATTACTTGCAGCATCTTTAGGATTTTTTGCGACACTAGCCCCTGCTTGTGCTAGGCGCTGGGTTGCAACCTCAGACAAATCAAAGACAGATAGCGTGTAACCTGCCTTTAATAAGTTCTCTGCCATTGGTGCACCCATATTACCAAGCCCAATAAAGGCAATATTTGGTTTAGTGGTGTCATTGTTTATTGTACTTATATCCTTTGTACCCATCTCATCACTCCTTGATAATTTATAATGTAGCTATTGCTACATACTATTTAACAGTATTTATTAGTGAGTATTGCTTATTAATGAATGCTACTATCTTATGTCTTAGCACCCTTCTTTAGAACTTTATAAAATCGCTGATAGTCTTACGTTGTAGATCCCTTCTAGGCAACTAGCGGACATACTGACTACCCAAAGCGTCATTACCTAACCAATCGTCTAAAGGATGCTCACCTTTTGGATAAGGATTGACAAAATGCTGATCGATATACGCTTGGCCTTCTATGCTTAGACAGTCTGCTAATGAACGCGACCATTTAGGATTTCTATCTTTATCAATTAATAATGCCCGCACACCTTCTTTGAAATCAGGGTTGGCCGCGCAATGTACTGCGACATTGGTCTCTAAATACAGTACTTGTTCGATCGATAGGTCAGCGACTTTGTGATACAACGCATAGGTTAATGCAGCCGTGACTGGGCAGCCATGGCGATAAGTGGCGACTGCGCGCTGCGTCCAGCTGTCTGCTGCAAAGTCTTGGTTTAGCTGTGCGAGCGCAGTATCGCTTTGTAGCAGCGCATCGATATCAGCCAAACCGCCACTATTCATCAGTTGCTGGATAGGTTGCCAATATGTTGCCAGCTTACTATCTGGCAGTTCGGCTACGGGCAGTTCAGCAAGCGCACGACTAACAATACTATGTGCGCTATTGTCATGGCACTTATCTGCACTGCTAGTGTTATCGACTGCCTGCCAGTTGCTCTGTTTGAGACATTGGATAACAGCATCATAGTCATAGCTAGCAACAGCATACTCTGCCAGATTGGCCAATAGCGCGTCACTGCCATTACACATCGCTCCAGTTAAACCCAAGAACAGCCCAGTCTTAGCAGGCATACGCTGCAAAAACCAACTACCAGATGCATCAGGGAACAGTCCAATTGTGACTTCAGGCATGGCAAAACGCGTACGCTCAGTGACCAAACGATGACTACATCCTGCCATCAGTCCCATACCGCCGCCCATGATGATACCGTCACCCCAAAGTATCAGTGGTTTCGGATAAAAGTGCATTTGACGATAGAGACGGTACTCGTGACTAAAAAATTCAGTAGCATATGGGTTTGGCATTGGTGCACTGGTAGACATGCTGTCATAGAGCTTACGAATATCGCCGCCCGCACAGAACGCTTTATCCCCTGCACCTTTTAATACAAGCGCAACCACTTGATCATCGGCTTGCCATTGCTCTAACTGCGCTGAGAGCAATTGACACATATCAACGCTGAGTGCATTAAGTGATTTTGGGGTGTTAAGTGTCATGACTCCAATCAAGTGCCCGCAATCTGTCAGCTCAGTATTGAACAATACAGAGGCCTCTTGCTCGGTATTGTTCGAAGAGTTTTGGGTATTGTCGGTAGCTGCTGTCATAAAAGTGACCTACAAAATTAAATAATAAAAATGGCTTAAGCGTTTTGACTGCTGTTTATTTGTTTTGCCAATTGGGTTTACGCTTTTCTAAAAAGGCCTGTACCCCTTCGCGCTGATCGTTGGTATCAAACAACTTCACGAACGCTTCACGCTCATGGATGAGGTTCTGCGCAGGCGGGGTGTCTCTAGCCGCTTGAATAAGTTTCTTGGAATAACTGACGGCGACGGGTGATTGCTTAGCGACTTTTTTTGCCAAGGCCTGAGCGACTGGTAAACCTTCACCTTTTGCAGCGACCTCTTCAACCAGACCGATACGCAATGCCGTATCTGCATCGACCCGCTCACCGCACAGTATCATGCGCTTAGCCCAACCTTCCCCTACTAACATAGGTAGATTTTGCGTGCCGCCAGCACATGGCAATAATCCCACGCCCGTCTCTGGCAGTGCCATCTGGGCGTGCACTTCTGCGATACGGATATCACATGCGAGCGCACACTCTAGCCCGCCGCCCATCGCATAGCCATTGATGACAGCGATACTGACGCCACGATAGGTAGATAGCGCTTCAAATGCTTCACCAAATGCAATCGCCATACTTATTGCGCGGCCTTTATCGCCGTCTGAGAAGTTGTTTAAATCTGCACCAGCTGAGAAGAATTTTTCGCCATCTCCATGCACGATTAATGCGTAAACATCGTCGTTGGCATTGAGATCTGTGATGAGCTGCTTAAGTGCTTGCAGACTGTCCATCGTCCACGTATGTGCCGGTGGGTTATTCAACGTCAACGTTGCGGTATGGCCATCAATTGATAGCTGTAGATTTGTATAATCTGTCATAAAACATCCTTGTTTCAGTAAAACGAGATAAATTAGCGTAGCTGGTTTAGCCCTTCATTTTGTAGAACTTGACGTGAAATAATCACACGCATGATCTCATTGGTACCTTCCAGAATTTGATGGACACGTAAGTCTCGTACATGGCGCTCAAGCGGATACTCATTTAGATAACCATAGCCGCCGTGCAACTGCAGGGCCTCATTAGCAACATCGAAACAAAGATCTGTAGACAGACGTTTTGCCATGGCGCAGTAGGTAGACGCTTGTCCATCGTTGTTGTCAACTTTATCAGCTGCTAGATACAGCATTTGGCGTGCGGCGATGGTCTGGGTCAACATATCAGCAAGTTTAAACTGTACCGATTGTAAGCTAGCAATCGGGCTACCAAACTGGCTGCGCTCTTGCACATAACTGGTTGCGGTCTCTAACGCCGCTTGTGCCGTACCTACCGCACAAATACCGATATTAATACGACCACCATCCAGTCCTTTCATCGCGATACGAAAGCCTTGGCCTTCCTCACCTATCAGGTTTTCTACAGGGACTTTAACGTCTTTAAAACTAATCGTGCGTGTTGGCTGTGCTTTCCAGCCCATTTTATGCTCGTTTTTCCCATATTCGATACCAGCACTATTGGCGTCTACGACGAACGCTGACACGCCTTTGGGCCCAGCGCTACCAGTACGTGCCATTACTACCAATACATCGGTTGAGCCTGCGCCAGAAATGAAGGTTTTTTCACCGTTTAGTACGTAATGCTCGCCTTGCTTCTCCGCTTTGGTACGTAAGGAGGCTGCATCAGACCCTGCATTTGGTTCTGTTAGGCAATAGCTGCCAAGCCACTCACCGCTGACCATATTGGGTAGATATTTTTTGCATAGCGTATCGCTACCATATTCACCAATCATCCATGCCGCCATATTATGAATACTCATATACGCTGCTACAGCCGTGTCGCCCCATGCAAGCTCTTCGAATACCATCGCTGAGTCCAGTCTTGGTAGGCCCAAGCCATCATATTCTGGATTGGTGTACAGTCCCAAAAAGCCAAGCTCACCAGATTTTTTGATTATATCTATTGGGAAATGCGAGTTACGATCCCATTCAGCAGCATTTGGCTTTAGCTCTTTTTGCGCAAACTGACGAGCCGTCTGGCGAAAGGCGACTTGGTCATCGGTCAATGAAAAATCCATAGGGTCATCCTTGTTCTTATAGATCAAATAGAGGGCTTAAATCTCGGATAAACGTTGATAAAAGCGCTAATAAAAAGGTTGGTCAGAGATTTTATAAGACATTAGCGCGACATGATAGCGGTATAACGATAATAAAATTGCGTTCAATATTACCGCAAGTCGCATGATCGTCATACCGAAAACACAAAATGTCATACTGAAAAGACAATGAGCTGACGATTAAATTGAAATCGTTGTGTTGACACCGCGGCTTGCTTCATCATCAAACCAACGTGCCGTCACAGTCTTGGTCTGAGTATAGAACTGGACCGCTTGCTTACCATAAGGACCTAAGTCACCAAGCTTGCTGCCACGTGAGCCTGAGAAGGAGAACATTGGAAGTGGCACAGGGATTGGCAAGTTAATACCGATTTGACCAACTTGAATGTCTTGCTGGAATTTATGTGCAGCCGCCCCTGACTGAGTAAATATCGCCGTACCGTTGCCATGTGGATTGGCGTTCAGTAGTTCAATCGCTTCGTCCAAGCTATTAGCACGCATGATACATAGTACTGGGCCAAAGATTTCTTGTTGATAAATTTGCATATCACTTGTGACATTATCAAAGATAGTTGGGCCTACAAAGTTACCTTTCTCGAACCCTTCAACGGTAATTCCACGACCGTCAAGTATCAAGCTTGCGCCCTCTTCTACCCCAGTTCCAATCAAGTGCTCAACACGGGCCTTTGAAGCAGGCGAAATCAGTGGGCCTAAATCCTTGTCATTTTTGCCAGCTGAGACGACCAAGCTTTCTGCTTTGGCTTTAATCTCATCAATCCATTCACCAGCTGCGCCTACTAGTACGACGACTGACAGTGCCATACAGCGTTGACCAGCGGCGCCAAATGCTGCGCCTGCTAGCTGATTGAGAGTTTGCTCTTTATTAGCATCAGGCAGGATAACACCGTGGTTTTTTGCACCCATCATACATTGAGCACGCTTACCTGATTGGCTGGCACGCTCATAGACATGTTTACCAACGTTGGTAGAACCCACAAAAGAAACCGCTTTGATATCTGGATGGTCGCAGATAGCATCGACGGTTGCTTTGCCGCCATGTACCACATTCAGCACGCCTTCTGGTACGCCCGCTTCAATCGCTAGCTCAACTAAGCGCATAGTCACCATCGGATCTTGTTCAGACGGTTTTAGGATGAATGTATTACCCGTAGCAATCGCCATTGGGAACATCCATAGCGGAATCATCGCGGGGAAGTTAAATGGCGTAATACCAGCACAAACACCGAGTGGTTGCCAAATACTATAAGTATCAACGCCTGATGCGACGTTTTCTACAAAGTCGCCGATTTGCAAATTGGCGATACCAGCGGCATGCTCTACCACTTCTAAACCGCGGAACACATCACCGCGTGCATCAGCAATCGTCTTTCCTTGCTCTGCGGTCAAGATTTCTGCCAACTCATCCATATGATCACGAATCAGAGACTGATACTTTAAAAAGATACGCGCACGCGTGGTGATTGGCGTTTTGCGCCATGTCTCAAACGCAGTCTGTGCGGCTGCGACAGCTTGGTTAATCTCATCATTAGTAGTTTGTGGCACTTTGGCAATGACTTCTTGCGTCGCTGGATCAGTGATATCAATCCATTCGTCGGTGTTTGATTGTACGAACTGACCATTGATGAGCTGTTGAACGTGGTGCATAAGATATCCTTATCTTTTTTGCGAGACTACCGTGTGACGGCACCTAGATATTTATTAGAAAAATAAAAGCGATGAGTATCTGACTATAAAACATTATTAAAAACTAAATTTTAAAATGATTTATTTTGTATCGTTATTGACTATAACAATAAATCATTTTTACGGTCAAGCGCTTTATCAAAATTTTATCTAAGTTTATTTTAATAGCACGTGCTCTTATAAAAATTGTTTAAATAACAAAAACAAAAAAGCCCATGATGACTCATGAGCTTTTTGAAGTTAACCTGACTTTGATACGCGATGAACAACATCACTATTTTTGTATGAGGCTAATTTATACCAATCAATAATCTTTCATCGCCTGCTTGATCGCATCAATAGCAGTTGGGTTATCAAGCGTTGACATATCTCCTGTCGGTTGGTTTTCCGCCAGTGCACGAATTGAACGACGTAAGATTTTTCCAGAGCGGGTTTTTGGCAGTGCCTGTGGGAAATAGATAGCAGCTGGTCGCGCAATGCCGCCCAAAGATTTGACGACAGCCCCTATCACTTGCTGCTCGATGCGAAAACGGTTTTCGGTGGTTTCAATTTGCGTTTGATCTTTTAGGACACAGAATGCAATAGGTAGCTCGCCTTTTAGCTCGTCTTGAATACCCACCACAGCACACTCTGCCATCTCTGGATGTGTGCTGATGGCCTCCTCTATCTCTTGTGTGCCTATGCGATGTCCTGCAACGTTAATCACATCATCGGTACGCCCTAAGATGTAGAAATACCCTTCTTCATCTGTTACTGCATAGTCCGAGGTTGAGTACTGCTGACCATCAAACAGACCAAAATAGCTGCTAATAAAGCGCTCGTCGTTACGCCATACCGTGGTGAGACAGCCAGGCGGTAGCGGTGCTTTAATTGCAAGCAACCCTTTTTCGCCAGCCTGACAAGGATCGCCTGTTTCCTCATTGATGACATGCGCTTCATAGCCATACATCGGGTAGCCAGGTGACCCCTGCTTGTGCGGTTTGTGATTGAATTTTGGCGTATGACTTAAGATTGGCCAACCAGATTCTGTCTGCCAATAATGATCTAAAATCGGTACGCCTAGATGTTGGGTTAACCAATTGGCCGTTGATTCATCAAGCGGTTCACCTGCCAGAAAGAACGACTTCACACTGGAGACATCGTAACGCGTCATCCAGCTTTCGTCTTGTTTTTTGAGCATGCGCACGCCTGTAGGAGCGGTGAATAAAATATTAACTTTGTTGGCCTCGACGATGCGCCACCAGATGCCAGGGTTTGGCATATGCGGTAAGCCCTCATACATGATACTGGTCATACCCGCCAGTAACGGCGCATAGATCGTATAAGAGTGCCCAACGGCCCAACCAATATCAGATATTGCCCAAAACGTCTCGCCCGCCTTGCCATCATAGACATAATCTATCGACGTCGTCAGCGCAACTGCATGACCACCGGTATCGCGTTGCACCCCTTTTGGTGTGCCAGTAGTACCAGAAGTATACAGCAGATAAGACGGGGTATTTGACTCAAGCCAAACTGGCTCTACGACTGCATTGGCCTCGCAGCTATGACGACGCTCGGTCGCATAATCAAAATCGATGTCTTTGGTTTCAAATGGCAATATACCGCGATTGATCACCAGCACATGCTCTGGTTTGACAGTCGCTTGCTCGACGCCTTGATTGACTAGGTTTTTATAATTGACAACCTTACCGCCGCGTAGCCCTGCATCTACCGTAATGACCATTTTGGCTTCGGCATCATCCATACGAATAGCCAAGTTATGGGCGGCAAACCCACCAAACACGACTGAATGCACGGCACCAATACGCGCACAAGCCAGCATGGCATAAGCCGCTTCCAATATCATCGGCATATAGATAATGACACGGTCACCCTTGCCAATACCGTGACGCTGTAGCACATCGGCAAAATAATTAACTTCTTTATATAAGTCATTATAAGTCAGGCGACGCTTGGTATAGTCTGTATAAAATTCAACGTTATTGCCGAGATCCTTAAACGAATCAACGACCGCTGGAAAGGTTTCTATCAATTCTTGATTAATCTCTGATGACACCCACACAAAAGCATCTTGCTCTGCACGGTCTGCTAGATGACGATCGACACAGTTATAACAAAGATTGGTCTCACCGCCGACAAACCATTTGGCAAAAGGCAGATTACTGTCATCTAGAATTTGCTCAGGCTCTTTATGCCAATAGATACGCTTCGCCTGCTCAGCCCAAAACTGCTCTCGATCCGTAATAGACTCATGATAAACATCAGCGAAGTTTGGCGTGTCTGTCGTTTGGGTAGAAACTGGGGATTGGGAATGGTCGCTCATAGTAGCTGTCCTTAGCATAAACGAGAAATGAGGCAATAGTATTTTATAGTTAAGGCACTCAGTAAGTTGTAACGGTATTCACCTCGCGCGACGCTCTGTCTGCGTGCAACTGGCTGATACCAACTCTAAAATGCTTCAACTATAAAAAACCATGTCTTAGTAAATACTGGTCATCCTTGCCAGAATTAAAAAACCGATACATATCGTATCGGTTTAAAATGTAGCAGAGCCTATCGGAAAGGTCAACTATTAAGCGTGTAATACGCACTACATTTTGACGAATACAAATATTTGAACATTTAACTAATACTAATTAAATCTCAGTTTGATTGGCATACATCTCACGCATGACTTTTTTGTCATGTTTACCAACGGAAGTTTTTGGTAGCTCATCAACGAATTTAAACTGACTTGGCACGCCATACTTAGGAATGATACCGCGCTCTACCGCTTTTTCTGCAATCGCTTTGATATCATCAGCACTAGTATCCTTAGCATCAGGCTTTAGCACCACCAAAGCCAACGGACGCTCACCCCATTGCTTATCACGCACCCCAATCACTGACACATCAGCCACTGACGGATGTAGTGATAAAATGGTCTCAATCTCTAATGATGAAATCCACTCACCACCTGATTTGATCACGTCTTTTAAGCGATCGGTAATTTTGATATAACCATCAGGACGTATGTACGCAATATCTTGGGTATGCATATAGCCATTTTCCCACAGCTCTTTGCCAGCGTCGTCGTTTTTAAGATAGCTTTGGGTCAACCAAGGCGCACGTAATACCAGCTCACCTGTATTTTCTGGCCCAGTTCCCACTGACTTGTTGCCTTCGCCCCATACCTGAGCATCGACCATAAGTACGGGTTTACCTGTCATACAACGACGGGCAATGTCTTCTTCTTCCGTCATTGTTGGCTCATCTAAGCTAAAGTGGGTCAAACTAATAAGCGGGGCGGTCTCTGACATCCCGTAGCCTGTGTAAACTTCAATGCCTTGTGCCATCGCCGTTTTGGCTAGACCTTCGGTCAATCTTGAACCACCAATAATCATTTTTAGACCATTAAAGCTAGCGTCGCGGTCTTGTGCTTCTTTGAGTACCATTTGCAAAATCGTTGGTACACAATGGGTGATACTGACCTTTTCATTGACAATTAAGTCCATCAACGTATCAGGCGCATAACGACCTGGATAGACTTGCTTTAAACCGACCATCGTTGCTGTAAACGGAAAACCCCATGCATGCACATGGAACATTGGCGTCATCGGCATATAAACATCACCATAGCTCACGCCTTGCTTATCAGGCAGCATACCCAAAGTTGCCGCTTCTGCTAGTGTATGTAGCACTAGCTGACGATGGCTAAAGAAAACCCCTTTTGGATCACCTGTCGTGCCTGACGTATAAAAAGTCGTCGCGATGGTGTTTTCATCAAAATCTGGGAAATCAAATTCGCTATTAGCAGCTTCTAGTAGCGCTTCATACTCGCCTGTGACACGGCTTTGGTTACTACCAAAAATACCTTCAGCAGTGACACCATTGTCATCAAGCCAGATAATATGCTCAATACTTGAGTTCTCGAACTGATAGTCTTTAACCAATGGCGCAAACTCAGAGTTGAGCATGAGCACTTTAGGCTTGGCATGGTTGATGGTATAAAGGATTTTCTCAGGCGATAGACGGATATTGACGGTCTGTAAAACGTACTCTGACATTGGTACGGCAAAATAAGACTCAAGATAGCGATGACTGTCCCAATCCATTACGGCAACCACATCACCTGCATCGAGCTTTAGGTCTGCCAATACATTGGCCAAACGATTGATCCGCTCGAACAGCTCTTTATAAGTCAGGCGCTTTTTGTCCGCATACACAATCTCTTGATCTTGCGATACCGTTTTGGCACGGCTTAATAACTGCTTGACCAGTAATGGATAATCGTAGGCAGATGGTGCACTGTGGTAAATGTTTGACATAGATCTGACTTCCTTGTTTGTCGTACTTATAAGGGATAAATAACAATAATAATCAAGTTACTAGCAGCATAAAATCTACTGCGCTAACCATTTTAATTTTTATAATAACATCGTTATTGATAGTAAGAAAAAAGCGGCGCTGTGTAAAGCGGTCTTACATTAAGTATCATAAGATGGCCGACCAGACCTATGCTACATAATACAGCCAATCACTTTACCCGTACTGTGGTTTTAATCATTCCAAAACTGGCTATTAATAACGCCAGTACCTGCACAAATAATAACAACCATACGGTAAGAGACCACTGCCCTCGCGCATAAGCTATGCCACCCAGCCATGCTCCTAGCGTACCGCCTGTATAGTAGCCCATATAATATAGACCCGATGCTAATGAGCGGCCTTTTTTCACATTGACCGCGATATAGCTGATGGTCGCTGACTGTGTGATAAATACACCTGAAGACATAATAGCCAGTCCTATAATCACCCCCCATAATGGCGTGACCAGAGTCAATAACACCCCAACCATCGATACGACGATAGCCACCCGTACTGTACGCGCCGATCCAAATCGGCGTAGCAATGTCGTAGATAATGGCGTGATAATAACACCAAGCAAATATACTGCAAAAATATTGGCGAGCGCACCAGTACCAAGCTCATAAGGCTTATCTGCCAAATGTAAATTGATAAAAGTGAAGCAGCCTACAAGGGAGAACAGCACACAAGCGCCAAGCAGACAAGCTGTCACCACATAGCGATTGGTGACATGCTCACCTAGCGTCTGTATCGCTGAGCGAAAATTAGGATTGGCCACAAAGTGACGAGACGATGGTAGCATCTTGCCGACCCATATCGCGCCTAGCAGGGTCATTGCCGTCATCACATAGTAACCATGACGCCAGCCTATCAGCTCATGTAAATGCCCTAACAAGAACCGACCCATAAAGCCACCAAGCACGCATCCTGACACATAAAAGGACATCAGCTCAGTCATTGCCCGTCCCTCAAACTCCTCACCGATATAGGCAATTGTCACCACCGTAATGCCCGGTACAGACAGTCCTTGCATAAAACGCCAAATGCCGACCCATTCAATGCTCGAGCTCTGGGCGATGAGCGCTGTTGGTATCGCCAAAAACAATAAAGCGCCAACGATAAATGACTTGCGCCCGACTGCATCTGAGAGCATACCTAGAAATGGTGACATAATCGCAATGGCTAACACAGTGGCACCAACGATCATACCAGCCTGAACTTCGGTCGCAGCAAAGTCCACCATCATGACCGGTAGTACTGCCTGAATAGAATACACTTGCAAAAAAGCAAACATACCTATTAGGCCAATTGTGAGCTTCAATATCCACGATGTTGAATGATTGGAGGTGACTGGTGGCACAGCTGTTATATCTTGGATCTGATCTTTAGAATTATTCACAGGGGATCTGACTATATTGGTTATACCATGACTGTAAATGATAACCGTCACTGGCGTGGATGGTAGAGAGGAATAAAGGTGATTTATGCTAAATGTATAAGCAAAAGCACCGTTATTAAACGATAAATGTTCATCATAGTGACAAGCCAATTATGGTAGCACATTCATCAATATACTCAGGTTTAAAAGTGTTATTGCCTCTTGATAGATTCTTTATTTGGGTTCGAGATTATCGTAGAAAAACTTGACTAGGAATCACATTTCGACTTAAGACGGTGAAGACAGTTTTCGACTCACAAGGTCATGATCAACGTTACGTTTATTGCATATACAGGATAGTATGGTTAGATGCTGTTGACGCATTTGTTAATCATTTAACTACTTTAACGATTGATAACAGTGACAGTTAACAATCACTACCTGCGTCTATCTTTTTTAGCCTAGAGACGTGCACGACCCCACAACCTTTGAGAATACGATTTACAATGATGAAAAATATGGTGCTTTTAAAACTTATTATCGCGATGAGTACATTGGTTTTCTCTACGATGGCTGTAGCAGAAATAACTGTGTCAGAAACTAGCGTTAAAGGTCTCAGTCCAGTTGGATCAACACTCGACGCTACAAACTCACTAGCGGCTGTAGACTGTATAAAGGATGACGCTATCACTGCTATTGAGCTCACTAAAACACGTGATAACGGTCCGTTTTCTATCAGTACCAAGCATGTGAGTCGCCAATCAGCCAATGGCTTCGGTGGCGGCACCATACATTATCCAACGGATGCTGGTAGCTGTGGTCTGCTAGGTGGTATCGCGGTAGTGCCAGGTTACGTGTCTTATGAGTCTTCTATCAAATGGTGGGGACCGCGTCTAGCCTCTTGGGGTTTTGTCGTTATCACTATTAATACTAGCTCCATTTATGATAATCCGGATAGCCGTGCTGAACAATTGAGCGCGGCTCTCGATCATCTCATCGCTGATGAAACAGTGGGTCATACAATCAATCCAAATCGTTTGGGCGCGATTGGCTGGTCAATGGGCGGCGGCGGTGCGCTACGATTGGCAACTGAGCGCAGTACGGTGCAAGCCATCATTGCACAAACGCCCTATCACGATACGAGCTATGGTGCGATGAATACGCCTGCTCTATTCATCGCTTGTGAAAATGACCGTATCGCCCCGAATAAAAAATATACCAATACCTTTTATCAAAAAGCTGACGGTCCAAAAATGAAGGTCGAGATTAACAACGGCAGTCATTTCTGTGCCAGTCATCGTTTTAACGAGAAACTATTAAGTAAGCCTGCTATCGCATGGATGCAACGTTATATTAATGGTGATACCCGTTTCGATAAATTCTTATGTGGCAATGAAAGCTACAAAAATGAGCCTCGTATCTCAGCCTATGATTACGAAGACTGTTTATAAGCTATTTTCAATCTACTTACGAAAGGGAGAACAGCCTTCACTGCTGATGATGACATTTGAATAACAACTCTTTTTTATTTTTACACATTTACATTGCTTCTATCTTTTTTCTTACAGACTTTACTGCCATAAAAATTAATAATCGTATAGTCAATTCTCTATAAATTGGATATGGTATCAGGCTCGCTTAGTCTACAACTTGTAGTACTTTCACTCGCCTTCCTTGTATCCAAATTATATTGAACCGACTGTAGGGTGCTACAAACAAGTAAGATGATTGAATAAATGAACGATTAAGGAGCAATGTTGATGACTGATGAGATGTATGATTTAGGTGCAGGGTTTTGGAGTATTCGAGGCTCATTTATTAAAAATGGCATACTTGATATTGGGGTTCAATGTGCACTTATAAGACTATCATCAGAGCGATTTATCTTTTTAGATAGCTATACATTAACTGGTGATGTGCGTCAGCAAGTCATGGCATTGACCAATGATGGTCAAAATGTCGAAGCCGTCCTCAATGTTCATCCGTTTCATACAGTACACTGTGCTCAAATGGCCAAAGACTTTCCGCAAGCGACGTTTTATGGGAGTAGCCGACATCCGAGACAAGTACCTGAAGTCAATTGGGCAGACGACTTGGTCGAAAGCGATGCCATTGCTGCGCGTTACCCTGAACTCGAATTTTCTATACCTCAAGGCATCCATTACATCTCACTTGACGAGACGGTTCATGCCAGCTCCTTATTGGTCTATCATCCTGCTAGCCAGAGCATTTATGTCGATGATACTTTTGAGATACCACCTTCCAAGCGATTCAATGCCGTACAGCCTAACCTAGGCTTACACCCTACTACCAAAAAAGCACTCAAAGATGACGCTAATGCTGGTAAAGACTATTGCGACTGGGCAATAGAGCTGGCACATGAGTGGCGCAGTGGCCGTCATTTTTGCGGCGCACATTCAGGCTTAGTGGTGTTTGAGGAAGGTCAATTTGAGGCAACACTTATATCAGCGATTGATCTGGCTCGCCCTGAGCTTGAAAAAGCATAAAAGCGTAAAGAGTTAGAACACATACCATTAAAACAACTCGAAAGATGAAGCTTACAGTGAAAAATTAGCTTTGTTTTATTTACATATTCTATTTAATTTACTAGATGAGGAAAATTATAAATGACTGATCACATTCATGATTTAGGCGCGGGATTTTGGAACATACGCGGAAAATTCCGTCTCGGTGGCGTGCTAAACATCGGCACTCAATGCTCGCTAGTCAAGCTACCATCAGGGAAATTTATCTTTTTGGACAGTTACGCCCTAACGGGTGATGTTCGAGATGAGGTTATGGCACTCACTAACAATGGTCAAGATGTCGAAGCGGTGCTGAACGTACATCCGTTTCATACAGTCAGCTGTGCTCAAATGGCCAAAGACTTCCCGCAAGCGACATTTTATGGCAGTAGCCGCCATCATAAAAAAGTACCAGAAATCAATTGGGCAGATGATTTGGTAGAAAGTGACGCAGTCGCTGCACGCTATCCTGAGCTTAAGTTTTCAATGTCAGAGGGCATTTATTATATCTCGCCCAATGAGATGATCCATGCAGGTTCTTTATTGGCTTATCATCCTGCCAGCCAAAGCTTGCACGTAGATGATACTTTTATGAGTCCACCAACGAAGTTATTAGAAGCTGTATTGCCTGAGCTAATACTACATCCTACGACCAAAAAAGCACTGAAAAACGAGCCAAATGCTGGCGCGCAATATTGCGACTGGGCGACCAATTTGGCTCATGAGTGGCGTGACGTTCGCAATTTCTGTGCTGCGCACTCTTATCTTGTTCAGTTCAAAGAAGGTGGGTTTGAGAAAGCACTGGTGAAAGCCGTTAAGAAAGCACGTCCAAAACTAGAAAATGCTTAATTTCTCACACCTTAGATATATGTTTGATAAATATAAAAATGGGTCGCTATTACTGTATTTACTAATGTAGCGACCCATTTTTTACGCCAATGACTTTATAAAATATGCGATTATCGAAGCTGTTACCGAAACAGCAATGTCGCTAACTCATCTTCATTGTTCAGAATATCTGCCAATGTATGACGCTCAAGCACATTGACAAATGCGGTGAGTGCTTCAAAAAACACGCTTTTAAGCTGACAGGCTGGACTAATCACGCAGCCTAGTGATTTATTCTTTTTTTCCTCAATGAACGTCACTGGCAAATCTGCCTGATGAGCACCCTGCTCACTATCCTTATGAGATGCTGGTACGGCAAAGCATTCAACCAGATTGAAATCAGGCTCTATCTGTTTGATCAATACGCCCAAATTTATATCTTTAGGCGCACGTGCCAATCGTATGCCACCATTTTTGCCGCGCACACTTTCTATATAACCAAGCTGACCTAGCTGATGAATAATCTTGGTCAAATGACTTTTAGAAATACCATAACTGTCAGCAATATCGCTAATATTAGCCAATAATGAGGGATCTGGTCTCACGGCTAAATAAATCAATGAGCGTAGCGCGTAGTCACTATAATTGGTCAATCGCATGTACTTGCGCTCCTATTTTTTATAAATTTTATATATTAAGCTAGGGCGTGTCATCAATTAGATTATGAGCATTAAAATAAGATAAATTGATGCCAAATAAGGAAAAGTTCGCAGTGAATATGAACATATTGACAAGAACTTTGACACAGCTTAACGAAAATTTAGCCATTTTAAGGCCATAAATTGCATCAATGTGCTAATTGATGACACGCCCTAGACAAAGTAAGTCGCATTTTTGGTAATAACGTTTAGACATAGCATTTGTAAACAGTATCGTTAGCCCGCTTTAACCAAATAAACCATCAGGCCGAGGACGTGCCAACATTGGCAGATAACTGATGCAAAATAGCACAAAACATGCAATCCAAGCACTTTGCGCCATCATAATCCACATTAGGTAATGACTCATATCTACTAGCGGTAGTAGTACGCGGCTGATAAATACTAAGACCATCAAGCCATACATAACGCTTACCGTTTTTGGCGGTTGATGAATACTGCGACCCGTATGTCCCAGAGATACTCTAGTCATCATGGCTAACGTCATCATACCAACACCAGCAATCGCCAGTCCATGCATGGCGATGCTGTGCGGATAACCGAGCCAAGGCTGTAATGCGTATAGTAAAAAACTCAAACACATGCCTAAAAACGCAATATACAACGACCAAAGTAATGGTTTCTGCCAAATACCGTGATGATACCACCCTATCAGACGTACAATATTAATCACTGCTACACCGAGCGCGGTAACCGTCAAGAGATACTGGTTTGGATAAAATACATCACTAATAAAAAAGGCGAAGAAAAATCCTAAGCTTGCGATATCTTGTGTCTTACTATTACGTAGTTTAATGGGTTCTGACGTTTCCATATCTATACTAAGACCACGTTCAATAAAAAATGGCACCACACGTCGGCCAATCGTTAGCACTAACCCAATGATCAAGTAAAACCCAAAATAAATCCCTATCTTAGTTGTATTCATATCAGCATTGATAATTCCCCAATAGCAGAGTCCGTTGCCAAAGGTCAGCAGTGCCAGTTTTGCCAAGATACCCATTTGCTTGTATTGCTTAACTTGCCATACTGCTCGACATATCACATATGCCATCGAGGCGACAAATACTACATCAAAAAGGGCTGCTATATATAACCACGACATACTATCACCTATGAGCGTTATGCCAAGCCCAAAACTTAGCCAGCTCAGACGTGCTAACAACCAACAGACAAAGATGCCTAGCAGCTTATAACCATGCGGCATCATTACCCCTGTCCATGTCTTGACCGCAGTTAGCAAGAACCCGGCTACCACTGCCAGAGCATAACCATACACCATTTCATGGCCGTGCCAGTATAACGGGTTCAAAACCTGTGCATCGATATCGGTGTGACCAGTAAACACAAACGCCCATAGCAGCATCGTTACTACAGCAAATAGCGCAGCAGCACTAAAAAATATGCGAAAGCTCAAATTAAGGATAGGATGCGGAGATCTTGGTGGTTTGCTAGGTAACTTGATAGAGTGCATAGCCATCTTCTTAAAGAATATAGATGGCTTTAATTATAACATTCATTTTAAATGAACTTTATAAATCTTTAGTCTGATTATTGAAATATTCTATCCATTAAAGTGCAGCGCCTACGGAAATCTCTAGAAGCAAAATCTCAAGTATAGTTGAATTCAAATAATTTCGATACAAGGAAACCGAGCGCAAGTTATACATTAGTATGCTTAGCGAGGATGACGATGTAGCGGATTTATATGGATTTGACTATATAAAAATAGAGAAAGCAATCTGGCTGTTCTTTAGCTATTATTTAGACATGACTTAGTCAACACCACTTACAACTGTAATGCCGCGATGACTAACGATACGACCACTATCGCCGTGACATACTGCCTAACTTTAAAATATATGTAACTGATAATCTGCGCTCGATGCAGACTATAATCGATAACCAACAGACTTATAAACCCAATCACTAATAGCCAAATAAAGCTACTGGCTGACAAGGTCAAAAAACCAAGCCAAAGGCCAAGCGCAATGACATTGCTATATATAGGCAGCTTAACCCCCCACTCATTGTCCTCTGTCAAGCTCAGATGATTGCCCCAATGTGCGCCTGCCATAAACGAGCCAATCATTAGGCCATAAGCACTTAGTATATCGACTACCGAGCCAAGCATAGGCACGGTAACAACGTCTATCATCAGCAAAAATGCACAGGCGACAAACGGAATAGCACCTGCAAAAGTTAAATAAGGACTGGGCTTTTTCATCGTTTAAACCTATCTTATAATTAGTCTAATAATGGCTGTCACCTGTTAAGTGAGAGTTTGCAACATACCTTAGTCGCTCTTTTGAGGGTTGCCTTGCCACTGACGGATAAACTCACCATTTGGATCGTATTGTTGGGTTTGCTTGTCGAGATTAAACTGTCTGCATCCTCTTGGATCAGCACCCACGCCTGCCAGATACTGCCAATTGCCCCAATTACTAGCGACATCGTAGTCGATAAGATGTTGCTCAAAGTAAGTAGCCCCGTAACGCCAATCAAGGCCTAGCTCATGGATAAAGCAGCTAGCAACCAGTTGTCGTCCGCGATTCGATATATAACCTGTCGTACGCAATTGGTTCATGCATGCGTTGACGATAGGATATTGTGTTGTACCATTTTTCCATTGTGCTAACAGACTCTCAATCAATTGAGTTGAAGGCGCGTGCTGAGCGATGCCCTTAAACCAAAATAACTTTTGCTGGTGGGTCACAGCATACCAGTAGAAATACTCACGCCACAGCAGCTCAAACCATATCCAATAGGTAGAGTCATTTGCAATCATATCGCGCTCATAACGGCGCAGACGATTCAATATCATATTTACAGACAGTGAGCCGTTTGCCAGCCAACCGGAGAACTTTGTGGAATGCGCCCACTCATCTAGCGCGTTTCGGGTAGTTTTATAAGTGCTGGGCGCATCGGAATCGAAATAGGCATCTAAGTGCTTAAGGCCATTTAACTCACCACCTCTAAAACTGGATGGCTGCTGTGATGGCTTATCACGCCCTGCCTGATTAGACAACTGATATTCAAAAAAGTACTCGTTCCTACTCTGCATATTGTCAGGTAATGGAGCAAGTGTTTCTGGCGTTGGAGAAATGGCTATATCTTTTTCTGCATGCAGCAAATCATAATCGGTTTCTATTTGTTTACGAAACTGTGTAAAGCTTTTGGGTAAGCTCTCTAGCGGTAACTCGTCAAACAAAGTCGATGTTGTTTGAATGTGCCACTGTATCTCTGGATATTTCGCCTGTAGAAGGTCATATACTTTGTTTTGATTATAATCTGCCTTCTGGCTGATGCAGATATCTGTCACTTGTTGCTGCGCTATTAGATCACTCAACTGAGTAAAGACGTCCAATGCTTCATCGTCTTTCTGAAAATACAGTAACCTATTACCCCGCTGTATCAATGACGCATTTAAATCAGCCAAGCTCTCATGCAAAAACTGCTGGCGGGCTTGACCCATAGCCTCATAACGATAGGCGTCTTTATCGTCTAATATATCTGTCAACAATGACGCATAAACCAATAGCAGCTTTCCATCAGTGGACATTTCAGATGCTTTTAATAGAGTGGCATTGTCGGCTACCCGCAAGTCATTATGGAATAGCACCAATGTGACATTTCTGTTCGCTGAGTTGTTCGCTGCTTGATTTGGCATACCCTATCCTTCTGGCTGTTTAGCGCTAATCTATTATTTTTAATCTTTAGTCTTTAATCTTGAAATATCATATACAGTATAAAACATACTTAGCATTCAACCATGATGCGAGCCTAACACTTGTAAGGCAATGCGCTCAGCCCCAGAAACCACTTATAAGCATTGACTCTCATGTGTCTGACTGCTTAAATGGCTTACCTCTAGGAGAACACCATGACTCAAAATAATACTACGACTGAAGAAAATAAATCAGATGAAAAGCGTAAACTTATTAATCGATTTTTGATGAGATTGACAAAAGAGCAGCCTCAAATGTACTACGCGACCACCTCTGAGATATCGCGGAGTATTCATACGATGATAAAAAAACACACCAATCGCCTGTCGGTAGAAGAACAAGCACTGGTAAGACGAATGACTATGGAAGAGATTGAAGGGTTACTTGGTTTTCATGCTAGATAAATGATTGACTAATTTCAAATACGTCATTATCAGTAAGTTGCCAAATAACACACAAAAAAAGACCGCTATCAAAGCGGTCTTTTTTATTAGCTAGTAGCTAGACTTAAT